>JAFGOE010000111.1 GCA_016926625.1 Candidatus Zhuqueibacterota bacterium | reverse complement strand
TCTCCCTATCGCAAAGTACTATCAGCCAGTCTGACTTCCGACAAACCTTCAAACCGTCCTCGCTTCTTCAGCTTGTCTGGTTCTACCTATCTCTTTCAGGAGCCTGTCGGATCTCCCTTGTTCCTATGTCCGCCCTTGATAACATGCCGTAGGTACGAACCCCGGTAGCAACTTCCCATTCTCACCATCACGAATGGGTTGTTTCTGTCTTCCCTTCTGGGAGATAAGGTCGACTGCTTCACATACGTGGGATTTCGGGGCTAATTGTCCTGTTCATCTTTCGATTCCGGCCTGCTATCTCCCTGTCTACGCTTCGCAGTATTTGTTACCAAATACCACGCAAGACTCGGTGCATAACTGCTGGTTAAGCTTTGTCATGACTGTCATCTCAGACCGCTGGCGAACATAAGCTTGCAAGGCGCTACTCCCACACCACCTGGCATCCCGCATTGCGGGACCAAGGCGGTTCGGACGGTTAAGTCGGATCGTGTGAACACCCAACCGGACTTTCAATTGCGTATGCCAAAGCTTGATATATATCCTTTCGGAGTAGCCACATTTCTGCCGGCTTTCATCTTGCTCGCAATACGGTTTACTCATCCTTCCATTTACTCCATTATTGGTACCGTTCGGGCCTTCAGTATATCTCCATTCATGGCTTCAGGCTGAGTTTTATTTTGTTACCTTTGCTCCTGATTTCCCGGTAGCCCATTCCAACTTCAGCCATACCTGCGATTTTAATATACCTACTATGCCCTCTGCTGACTTCTGCTATACGATTAAGGACAATTGCTCATCCTTCAGTCATGCAATCAGTCGTAAACGGCTGGCAATGACATATAGCAGATCTCCCGGGGTAAGTCATATAACTGTCAATGCGTAAACGCCAGATTTATAAAGCACACCCCATTGTGGATGGAGGACTTCGTAGTCACGTGCCCACTCGTCCCGGATGTACCACACCTCATATCTGGTTTCTGGCAGCCTGTCCCGCTCTGCGGGATCGCCCCGCATCTTTGGATTGAGCTTCCTCCAGACCCCGCCTCGCGACGACGCCCTTGCCCTTCTCCTAATCCCGCTCTGCGGGACTCCACGAATACCTAGTACGGGGACTTGCACCCCGTTAGTTATATGACATGCCCGGCACACACGCTGCACCTAACGTGCAAGGGGAAGACGCGCTATGGCGCGGCTTTCTCTTGTCGCGTTTAGGTGGTTGTTGGCGCGAGCTTCTGCGTGCTCATACCTTTTCAGCTAAATACCTCAACGGGTGCCTATCGAGAACGCTTGACACCCCAAAGTACATACAACAGCACGACCAATGCAGCAAGGCCACACAATACCCACCAGGAATACGGTTGAAGGACGGTGCCTTTCATGATGTCGAATAGAACATCGCACAATCCAAACACCGTAAAAACAGCCAGGAGTGCGGCGATGCGCATTTGGCCGCGGTCGTGCCGGCGCTCCCAAGCTGCCTTCACTTGGCCGTCGAGTTCTTGGAGACTTGCACGAGCGGCGGTAAGTCGCTCATTAGTTCCCCGTCCCTCGGCGCCTTGATTAAAGAGCGTTCGCTCGGTGACGTAGTTGAAGACGTTCGGTAAGTAGAGACGGTTCAAGTTACGTTGTGTTCGCTGGAGGGCGCTCTCTTGCTTTCTCAGTTGCACGTTTCGTTTGGCGCTTGTGATGGATAGGGCGGACTCCGAGTCTTCAATCAGGGCCTCGTTGTGCAGAAGGGCCGCGTGCGGCAGCAAAAGGTAGGGACTTATGCCGATATTGTTCTTCATTTCCGCCATCGCCCTATCCTCCTGAGCAATGCTGACCATCGTGCAGCGGTGGATCCGGATCAGGGAACCCGGGCTCGAAAAAGTAGGCTCCATCGTATCCAAGACCTCTTCCTCATCCACCTCAACAAAATCGAAGATGCCGGTTACGATGCCGCATAAGGCCAGCAGGGCCTTACCTTGCGGCGTCCGGTCCGCTATCCACCGGACCAGGTTCTCATGAGCTTGTTTGCCGTCATGGGTCCGGGCCACTTGGATGGCATCCATCGTCTCAGCTAGATTAGCGCCGCATCTCGTGCCTCGTTCGCCAGTGATGATCTGTACAGTCCCTGCCTTCGGTCGGCAGCCTTCGGGCTGTCCTGGCATCATCCCCAGCAATGCCGGAAGCAGTTCATCCACCGTTACCTCGCACCCCCTGTGTCCGCCAGTGCTAACCCGGAATTTCACCTTGGCGGCAAGGCCAGTGTTTTCGGTGCGCCCATCGTACAGGTGGATGAGCTTGATAATGTCGTACTCGCTGAAGACCTCGTCTTTCTCGGGCACTAGAACCACATGCCAGACACGTATCCCCGAAAGCAGGAATAGCGTTGAGCTAACCATCGCTTGGGCACGGCAGTCTCGACGTGTAGGCAGCAGCAACATGTCTCGACCTTCGGTATGGTAAACGACACGATCGGGAAACCTGATCTCGACAGGGATCGATTCGGCTATCTCACATCGGCTACCGAGCAACTTCTGAATCTGGTAGCCGTAGGACATGAGGTCCAATTCCATCGACTGAAAAATGGGGCAGTTCGGATAGGGTTGAACCTCTTGGGGGGAACTGTGCCACTGCGGAACGTAATGAAGGCAGACGGCTACTTCCTTCAGGCTCAGCGCAGGTCTTTCCCTCAGGTCCTTGAGTGCGAGTTCCCCCCCGAGATGTTGTGCCATACTTCTGAAATTCTGATCCTCTTCGGGATGAGATATTCCCAACGCCCTGTAGAACTCGTGTAGGAAGTCGTAGACGATCCGACCAGCCACACTAGATGGTTCTGGTGCATGATCGTCAATGGCCGCTTCTGAACGCTTCTTCAGATCGAAGGCCAACAGAAACAGGTGATGGCATGGCCCTGCACCCCCGACAAGGCCGGGTTGGATGTACTTCAGGTCAAGCACACGTGCACCCAGGCTCAACACGGCGCGCAGCCGATCGCAGGTGGGAATAGTTCCGATCCCATCTGGCGCAAGCTGCGGGTTTTCGGTTTCACAGAAAACGCCCCTCAGTTGCCCCCCGAAGACGCGCTCCTCTCGGATCAGTGTAGAGAGTGCCCTCTCAACCAAGTTCCTGGCAATGCCCTTTCGCCGCCAGGCGGGCTCCACCACCAGGTAGGTCAGCAAGGCGCAGTGGCTTTCGCGATAGTGTTCGAAGACGAGTCCCCCCACCACGCATCCACTGTCGTTGGACAGGGCGACAAGTAGATGTGTCCGTGGCTGCGGCGTTGGCGCATCCTTCCACATCCGATCAGGCCACTCGGCCGGGTCCTCGCGCTCCCGCAGGTCAGTGAATGTCTTGCCGTAGATCTCGATGAATCCGTCCAGATAGTCCTGACTTGGGGTTTCGCGCAAATCTACAATAGAGATTTTGTTCATAGTCGTTCTGGGCATTTCCTCGCTCCTCGCTGGCCCTAACTGCAATTACAGCCCTTTGCTCAGGGGGAATATTTCGTAGTTTCTGTCGCCAACGCTAATAATAAGGGGACACAGGGCTATTACGCACGGAACATAGAAAATGCTAAATATTTTAATAAATGTACGGTGCTCAAGTCAATTTGAAACACCGCCCTGTGTTCCGCTTAATTATTTTGTTATGCAATAAATAAAAATGTATTAAAGAAACACAAATATTATCCTTAGAAAATGACTATTTATCTCTCTCACTAATTTTTTCAACTGCTTTTGCTACTATTTTTACAAACATAAACACCATTTATATTTACTATAGATGCAAAATTAGCAGTTTCTTTTTATCACTTTTATAAATACCAGGATTCCGTTTAATATTATTAGAAGATATTCTAATTCTAAATTCTTTAATATAACTACGTTATCTATTTTAATCGAACTGATTGTATAGTTTACTAATTATCGAAATAAGAAGAAATATATTGCAAAAATAATGTAAAGAAAAATAATTGTCAAAAAACCAAAAGCATTGTTTCTTTTTTTTATATCAGTCTTTTTTCTCAGAAATCTGTTAAAAAGTTTATTGCACCATATACTATATGGGAAAAATAAAATCATTGTTATGATAAAAGCATAAAACGGTTTTAAAGTACCTGGCAATAAAAAAAATAGTCCAGGAATTGATAGAAATGCCCCTATAAGGGCAAAAGGAATTATTCGTTCAATGGATTCCCCTTGCTTATTTAATTTAGGTATTTCATTTTTTTTCGCTGATAGAGCTAAAACACCAAATCGAAACATATGAACTGAAAATACTAACAATAGACATGTTAATGCCAATGAAACTATAAAAATAGGCCAGTTTCCTCCAGGATATTGTTCTGTAGTTTTTTTTACACCTTTATTATAATCATATTGAACTGAGATTGTATCTGAAGTTGTAATCCCTATTGATCCTTCTAATTTAAGGAAAAACAGAAAAGATGAAACACCAGCAAAAAAAAGTGCAAGTGATAAGAAGATACAAATCATCCATATAACGTACTTATTTTTTTGTTCAGTACTTTTAGCGAAATATGATTCTCTTTTATAAGGATCGTTTGTCTTTTTTTTACAGCTAAGACAAATTCCACCTGTTTTATCAAATAGTTTTTGTGAAATAGATTTTTGACATATCTTGCAAGTATAATCTGTATTGGAATTATTATACATTGTTACATTACTCCGTAATTTATTAATTTGCCTAACGTGAAAATACGCCGACCAAGGTAATGTGTAGTAAAGATCACTACAGCACATCATTCCCCAGAAACCTGCCAACCCGACTTTCGCGCCATGCCCCTTGGGTCGGCTTAATTTTATGGTTATTACGCAGATTCTAATAACTTATACATAGCACCAAACCAGACATGTTTTTTTAAATCCAGAAATCTTCACGAACCATCCGCATTGCCAATTAATCCTTTTTTTCACCGGTTTTGTTTCAGACAAAATTTAGAAATTTTATAAAATTTTACTTTAGTCCTGATTGATTAATATCGCTCTCGTTCGATTTATTTTTAAATTCCGTTGAGCATTAATTTGCATTCGTTTTCGTTGTGCTCGTTCTACTTTTTTTCTTCGTTCTTCGAATAGACGCTCTGGATTCCCTCGGTATTTCTCGTAAGGCGGAATGAAACCGATCTTGGAATGATAACGAATGTAATTATAATAATAAATTCGCTCTTTGACAAGTTCTTCCAATTCAGCGTAGGTGGATGCATCGTGAACATCAACTAACTCCCGAACGGTCCGATGGTAGCGTTCTATTTCCGCATTCTCTTGCGGACAATGGGGATGGATCAGTCGATGATCAATGGCAAACGATTTCATTAAGCTTCGATACTCGGTACTGATATAACAGCTGGCATTGTCGGACTGAATCATGTCCGGAATAATCCCGGTCAGGACGACCGCGTCATGAGTCGCTTGTTTGATGGTTTCTCCGGTCATCATCATACATAATCGATGATACACCGTAAATCGCGAATACACATCCAGGTAACTCAATAAATAGTAGTCACGCCCTCTAAACGTTATGATCATTAAATCGGTTTGCCATACTTGATCGGCTCGTTCAACGTCTTGATGGGGTTGCCATTGGGTATGGCGATACACCTTGGAACGAAGCGCTATCAAAGAGTTTTTTCTTAAGATACGATACGCTGTCGATGGACTCACACAGGCCACATCAGCATCGATCATTCGATAGGCGAGTTCACGATGATTCAGTTCCGTATGCGCCAGGGCATAGCTGATAATCGCATCCTGTTCTGCAGGCGTAATCGTGGTCAATGGAATATAGCCCGCCTTCGAGGAGCACGATCGAATGGGATCCAGCCCGTAAAACGTCTTCAGACTGATGCCCCATTTGCGACAAATACGCGGTTTGGTCCAGCCATAGTGAGTATATCGATTCAACATATCGGCTAGATCGAGTTTCTCCTCCAGATTGAGTCGCTTATACGGCTTCAACTGGTAAGTTTTTTTTTAAGATCCAGGGCTTCTTCCGTTACCAGGGCAATAATGCGATCCTTGCGCTGTACCTCCTCTTCTAATTGCGCGATCTTCTGTTGGACAGATTTGGGCGCCTTGTCAAATAAACTATCCGCGTGATCCAGCATCTGCTTCTGCCAGCTATAAAATGATGTTTCGGTTATCCCCGTACGACGACAATACGCGGCGATCCCATCTGGATCACGTAATCCTTCTAACACCGCTTGTACTTTGAATTTGGAAGTATATTTCTTTGAATGCATGAGACGGTCCTTTCACCCTTCATTTTATTAGTAAATATACGTCTCAGCACTAAAGTATCAAAATTATTTTTTTCTAAATTATACTGAAACACTTCACACCAACTGTACCATCCATTCACTACTGCACCCGGTGTAGTGTACGGTTAGGGTCAGGGGATGATGGGTTCAATGGGTGTGGGGTTGATCCGTATGGCAATGAACGTGCTCTATGTTGCTTTTTTCAATTTTTCATGTGGCGCACTAAACGATATCCTGCAATAACGACTTGGCTGAGTTGCCGAAAAAATGCGGCGCACTGTGCTTTAGTATTTAATTATTACTTGATGCGGGCATCAAAAATTCGGATTTGCACAGAGCGTTTTCGGTCAACTCCAGCCAAATGTTAGCCTTTAATGTAAATATTTGATATCATTTTTATTAACCTTTTTGTCAAACGAAATATAGTGTTCAAGCTACAGAATAAATAAGAACGAAGACCTTTGTAATAATTATCCCATTTTAATGAATATTGTTTAAATACATTATTACCTGTCATTTCATATAAGGACCATAATTGCATTATGTGATAATTATGATATTTGGTGCTTGAGATATGTATTGGTTTCGAAAGACTATATTTACTCCAAAAACCACAATCATATCTATATAAATTTTTTCCTAAACTTTCAATACCTTCTGAAAACATTTTTGCTGCTTCTGAATCCTCAGCGATATTAGATAAGTCATATAATCCAACCAATGCTGTAATAAAGCCATTAAGAACTATTTTGGATTGATTTGTAGGATATTCTTCAAAAGCTATATTTCCATCTGGAAATTTACTTTTAATTCCACCATTATTAACTAATAATTTATAAGGCGTTAACGCTTTTCGAGCTATGAGAAGAAATTTTTCATCTCTTGATATTTCATAAGCTCTTGACAAGACTGATAATATTCGGCCCTGCCCTAATGCTGATATCCAAGGAGGAGAAATATTTTTCCATTTGAACAGATAGGGAAATGTAAAATTATCCTTTGTTTCTTTTCCATTTCTTATAATCCAATTTGCCACATGCATGAAATATTTTATTTTTTTCTTATCTTTATATTTCAAATATAATGTATAATTATAAAGAGCATAATGACATATAAAAGTTATATTGTAATATTCGCCAAAAGGGTACTTATAATAGGGAATTCCCTTTTCATCAAACACAAAATTATTTAGCATCCCATTTCGGACATCAATGTAACCTAAATCAATGTAATATTCTGTCATCTTTTTTTCTGCATAATGAATAAAATATATTAGGTAAAATTGAAAAATACTTGTAATAAAGCAAAATAGTAACAACAAAACAAAATAGTAATAAATTTAATATGTGAATTTACCAAGCTAACATAATATTATATTTTTTATTCCCAAATCCAAATCCTTCCAATATCAGATACAATTTTCTAAATCTGATAATGACTTTCCACATTTAGAATATTTGATTTTTCAAATATTGGAAAACAATTTGGGTGCGTGCTATTTTCTATATTTAGAATAAAATGGTTCTTGTCCAACGATAGACTCACTTACCGCCGATTTTTATAATCAAAGCTTAATAAATAACAATGGACTTAATTAAGCCTTCAGACTTCCAAAAACGCGCCAGAGCAAGGCGGTCAGGTGCAGCCATTATTAACACAACAGACTACCCCGAAAACCAAATATTTTAATAACATATGAATTATGAAAAAATTCACTTAATTGCTTTCAATTTTATCCCAATCTGGGACAGTCTTATCTTTCACTTTTTCCATTAATTCATCAAAACCAGTCAATATGCTTTCTTTAGAATAATCTTTCCTATATTTTGAAATAGTTTGACTTGCCTCTAAATTACCAATTTCTTTCGTAAACATATACATCGCAAGTTGGTTTATTGATACACCTTGTTCTTCAGCAACCAACTCGATTCTATGCTTTAAATCAGATGGTACTCGAATAGTCAACACACTCGCTTTAGACATCTTTATCTCTCTACATTTTTACAAACTCACTTCGATGATAATAAATATATTTCAGTATCCACGTGACATACGCCTACTCCGTACGAATGCTATAATGCTTCGCCCGGATCGCGTTGCGAACCTGAGCCATTAGCCTGGGTTGACTGCTTTTGGGGTGATGTTCGGTTGAAGGTTTCATGATAAAAAGCCCGGCTAATTATCGATTAGTAATAATTACCGATTTGGGGGAAGATTCAGTGATTTTTATTAATATAATCTATTAGAATCCGAATGTCAATAAATATTTTAATGCTTTGAATACCGAGGGCAGGGAAAAATCAGATTCCCATCTTGTAATCCCCAAAAGCTGTGAACACGAAGCTCACGAAGGTCGACACGAAGAGCACGAAGAAAAATTTAAGCTTTCCAACACTAGGAACACAGAGAGATCACAGAGCCCCACCCAAACCAGGTAGATGGATCAATGAAGTTTTGCAAAAAGAAAATTAAAAATTAAAAATGAAGATATAAACTAAACAATGAAAATTTAAAAAGAACAAATAATACTTTGTTTCGAATTCAAATCTATCAATACTTCTTAATTTAATTAAAAACCTTTATCTAGGTTTGGTGGTGTGGGGCTCTGTGTCCTCTGTGTTCTCAGTGGTGAAAAGCTTTTGGCAGTGAGGGGCTTCGTGAGCTTCGTGGTCGCAGCGTTTAAAAAACTCCCCACGAAAATTAAACTTTCTCTTCTCTCCGTCGTATGATTTATTACATATCTTACATAATAGGAGGATCTATTAAATGCAATACCGTAAAACAAAATTTACCCTAACTCTACTACTCACCCTATTCCTTTTTACCACCGTGTTAAACGCCCAAACTAAACTGCTGCGCTTTCCCGATATCCACGAAGATCAGGTCGTATTCTGCTACGCCGGCGATCTGTGGAAAGCATCTATCTCAGGCGGATTGGCTGTACGCCTTACCGCACACCCTGGCCAGGAACTGTTCCCCAATTTCTCGCCCGATGGGAAATGGATCGCCTTTACCGGACAATACGACGGCGACGAACAGGTGTACATCATCCCCGCTGAAGGCGGCGTACCGCAAAAATTGACCTATTACCCGGCTCAGGGACCCTTGCCACCGCGATGGGGATACGATAACCAGGTCTATGGCTGGACCCCCGATGGCAAAAAGGTACTGTTCCGCACGAATCGCGACGGCAACGGCGGCACCATCCAGTGCGCCCTCTATTCAGTCGACATCAACGGCGGTCTCCCAGAAAAACTACCGATGCTGCAGGCAGGCGCTGGCGACTTCGCTCCTAACGGACAGCAAATCGTCTACTCCCCCCTGTTCCGCGATTTCCGAAGCTGGAAACGCTATCAGGGCGGCTGGGCGCAGGATCTGTATATCTTCGACCTGAACTCGCTTGATACGAAACAAATATCACCAAGCAAACGCACCGAACGCGACCCCATGTGGATCGGCAATACCATCTACTTCGCTTCCGATCGCGACGGTACGCTTAACCTTTACTCATATGACACGACAACCGATGAAACAAAACAACTCACCCAGAACACCGTCTGGGACGTTCGCTGGGCCAGCTCGGACAACAAGAGTCAGATCGTCTATGAACTCAATGGCGAATTGAATATCTACAATATAACGACTGCCACGAACGAAAAATTATCCATTACCGTGCCCGATGACGGACTCGCCATGCGACCATCTCATGTCTCGGTTGCCAAAAACATCGAGGACTTTGAGCTCAGCCCCAAAGGCGAACGCGCACTGTTCATCGCCAGAGGCGACGTGTTCACGGCTCCTATCGAAAAAGGACCGACGCGCAATCTGACCAACTCCTCGAACTCCCACGAAAAATCGGCCCGCTGGTCGCCCGACGGTAAGAACATCGCCTTCATTTCCGATATGACGGGCGAAGAACAGATCTATCTCATCGACCAGGAAGGTAAAGGCAAGTCAAAACAATTAACAAAGGACCTCAAAGCGCTGCTTCTCGCCCCCGTATGGTCACCCGACGGAGAGAAACTGGCCATCGGTGATAAAGACGGAATTCTATACGTCGTCTATGTAAAGGACGGGAAAGTCGAACGAATCGCCGATGACGCATATTCCCGCATCTACGATTACGCATGGTCACCCAACGGCGGTCATCTCGCCTTCTCCATGTCCAACGAAAACCGCATGAACTCCCTCTATATCTGGAGCGTGAGCGATAAAAAATTGCGCAAGATCACCGAGGACTACTTCGAATCCAATAATCCGGCATGGGATCCCAATGGCGATTATCTTTACTATCTGTCGAACCGCGAATTCGCTCCCCAGATCAGCCGACTCGAGTGGAACTACGCCGCGAACCGCAACACGGGTATCTTCGCCATGGCGCTTAGAAAGGACGTTAAACATCCGTTTCCGCCCCAAAGCGATGAGGTGAGCCTCGAAGTTAAAGATGACACGAAGAAAGAGGATGAAAAGAAATCAGACGATAAGAAAAAAGAAGAACCCCCAAAGAAAGAGTACATTAAAATCGATTTCGACGGACTCACCGAACGTGTCGCCAAAGTACCCGTCGAATGTGACAATATTAATGGACTCTCGGCTACAAAGGAATATCTCCTGTACATGACCACCGGTGCGGGTTTCTACGGCCGCCAGAGCTACGACAAGCCCGCCCTGAATATCTTCGATATAAAGAAACGAGAGGCTAAACTGCTGGCTGATGAAGTCGCCACATACGCGCTATCATCCGATGGCAGTAAAGTGCTGGTCAGACAGGGACCCAATTACAATCTTTTCGAAGCCAAACCCGGCACTGCCGATAAGAAGACCGTATCCACCGCCGGCCTGAGCGTCGATCGTGTGCCGAAACAGGAATGGGCTCAGATTTTCGATGAAGTCTGGCGACGTTACCGAGACCTGTTCTACGTAAAGAATATGCATGGTTACGATTGGAAAGCCATCGGCGATCGGTATCGCGGACTACTTAAATATGTCGCACATCGGTCCGACCTTAACTACGTCCTCAGCGAGATGATCGCTGAACTGAACACCGGCCACTGCTATATCGAAGGCGGCGATTACGAGATTCCGGATCGTCCGCAGGTTGCCCTGCCTGGCGCGAAATTCCAACTCGACGAAAATGCAGGACGTTATAAAATTTCCAAAATCTACCAGGGCTCCAACGAGGAACCAAAGTATCGCGCCCCGCTCACCGAAGTCGGTGTCGATGCGAACGTCGGTGACTATATACTCGCTATCGATGGCGTGGAACTCAAAGCGAACGATAACCCGTATCGCCTGCTGTCCAATAAAACCAATCCGGTCACGTTTACCCTCAGTAAGAACGCAAACGAAACCGATAGCCGCGAGGTTACCTTTAATCCCATTTTTAACGAATCGAACCTCATCTATCTGGATTGGGTATCGAACAATATGAAGAAAGTCGATGAGATGACCGACGGTCGCGTCGGTTACTTCCACGTGCCCGATATGTCGGCCGACGGCATTTATGAATTCATCAAATGGTATTACCCGCAAATTCGTAAACAGGGGTTGGTCGTCGACGTACGCTCTAACGGTGGCGGTAACGTCTCGCAGTGGATTATCGAGCGGCTCGATACCAGGATGCTCGGAACTCGCTTCGGGTTCGACAGCGAAGAAGCAACTACCTATCCTTACACCGCCTTCCACGGACATATGGTCTGCCTGATCAACGAGACGTCCGCTTCCGATGGCGATATCTTCCCGCATTACTTCCGTGAAGCAGGACTCGGTCCGCTGATCGGTCAACGGACATGGGGAGGTGTGGTCGGTATTACCAGTTTCGGGCCGTTGATCGATGGTGGTAATGTATTCGTTCCGATGAGAGGAACAAACGACCGCGAGGGCAACTGGATCATCGAAGGCCATGGTGTGGATCCGGATATTGAGGTAGAAAACGATCCCAAATCCGAAATTCAGGGCAAGGATCCGCAACTGGAACGCGGCGTTCAGGAAGTGCTTAAAAAGATCAAGGCCGAGCCCAAAACTCTGCCACCCAAACCCGCCGACCCGGTTAAAACGAAATAAGTTGTTTAAAGCTATACAGGAGGAGGTTCTCTTCCTGTATGGCTTTTCTTTCTAAACGCTATAATCATAACGCTTTAAACACAGAGGACACAGAGCCCTGCCCACAACCCTAAAACCATAGTACACGAAGCTCACGAAGAAAAAAAAATGAACACGAAGGCCAAGAAGCCCATCTCCCAACCACCTAAAGAATTAATTTAACATAAATAAATTTAAATACTAATATAGTTTAAAATACTTTATACAATAATTTTATATACTTTTCGGGGTAGTGTGGCGTGGGGCTTCGTGGCCTTCGTGTTTTTTGCTTTTCTTCGTGTCCTTCGTGTCCATTTTTTTAGGATTGACCGGGACTCTGTGCTTTCCGTGGTTCAGAAATTATGTCTAACTTTAAAATCAAACCACCGTTATTCTTTCACCCCCCCAATCAGAATCCCCCTGATATAATATTTCTGCAGAAACATGAACACAACCAACACCGGGATGATGGTGATGACCGAGCCGGCCATCATCAGTTCGGGGTCCTGTACGTGCTCGCCAAGCAGATTCGCGAGCGCCACGGGCAGGGTGTACATATCCTCTTTCGTCATCACGATGAGGGGCCAGAGGAAGTCGTTCCACGTCCCCATGAACGTGAACAGCGCCAGGGTGACCAGCACCGGCATGGCCAGCGGGACGATAATCTTCCAGTAAATATAAAATTCGTTCGCGCCATCGATACGCGCCGCCTCGATGAAGCTGTCAGGCACGCCCTGCAGATACTGCCGGATGAGGAAGATACCGAAGATGCTTGCCATACCCGGAAAGATGATGCCGAAGTAGGTATTCAGTAATCCCATCTTGTTGAGCAGCAGAAAAACTGGCAGCATGGTAACCTGTCCCGGAATGATCATTGTCGACAGCAGCACCGTAAACAAGGGACGCTTACCGCGGAAGCTGAATTTCGCAAAGGCAAAGCCGGCCATCGAGTTGACAACGATCGAGATCAGCGTGACTGAAATCGCCAGAATGAGACTGTTGACGAAGTAGTGGCCCAGATTAAGCCGCTCGAACAAGAGCACATATTGATCCAGGGTAACGTGCTCCGGGATAAACGGCGGTGGGAAGCGGCTCGCCTCCCCCCTGCTCATGAACGATGCGCCCAGCATCCATAAAAACGGCAGCAGCGTTATAAAAGACGCGAGTATCATCCCTGTGTGTAAGGTTATAGAAGCGATGTGTCTTCTTATCATAGTTTACTGCTCCTGTCGCTTGCGTATGGCCATCTGTATCATCGCCCCGATGAACACGATGAAGAATAAAACGAACGCGATAGCCGAGGCGTAGCCCATCTGCCACCAGCGGAACCCCTGCTGATACAGATAAAGCACCACGCTCAGAGTCGAGTTTAAAGGACCGCCCTGCGTCATCACATACGGTTCAGCAAAAAATTGAAAGTAACCGATCATAATGATGATAGTCACGAAAAAAGTTGTGGGCGCTAATTGCGGCAGGGTGACGTGCATGAACTGCCGCCACCAGCCTGCGCCGTCGATGCGCGCCGCTTCGTACAGCTGGTCCGGGATCGCCTGCAATCCGGCCAGAAAGATCATCATATGATATCCGAAGTTCTTCCACACAGCCAATAGAATAAGCGACGGCATGGCCCAGGTCGGATCGCCCAGCCAGTCGACCGGCTGCACGCCGAAGAACGAAAGCGCATAATTGATAATCCCAAAGCGCGGGTGATACAGATAACGCCATACCACGGCTACCGCCACCAGCGTGGTCACCACGGGCATGAAGAACGCCAGTCGGAACCAGTTACGAAATTTAAGCATTTTCGAATTCAGGGCAATGGCGGAGAATAACGCCACCATGATGGTCAGCGGTCCCCCTACCACCACAAAGTAAACCGTATTCAGCAGCGCCTTCCAGAACAGTGGATCTTGCAGGAGTCGCACGTAATTACCGAACAGCACGAATCGCGCACGATCCAGGTTACCCAGCGAGTAGATATCGAAATCCGTGAAGCTGATGAGCACCGCAGCAGCCACCGGCAGGAAGAAGAAAATGAGCAGAGCCGCCAGGGCTGGCGAGAGGAAGAGGTAGGGGATGTAGATTTTGTTGTGCATGATTTTATCTGGAGATTGTATGTATCATCTTATAATTAAAATATTTTTTCACGAAGCTCACGAAGTTAAAAAAGGACACGAAGCCCTACACCACAACCACTATGAAGATTGACGGGACCATTCTTCTTAGTGAAATTAGTTAAAATTAAATTATGGTATGGATAGAATTTTCTAATTATTACTGCGCTAGTAATTATTATTATGTATCTTTTAATCCCCTACTCCGCGATCAGGTTGTGGGAGAGGAGCCAGCGGCGTTTTTCAAGGATTTTATCCACGTCCCTGTTCAGACGTTCGATGGATTGTTCCAGACTGCTTTTGCCGAAGATCGCCGTCTCCATGTGTTCCTGTATCTTGACGGCAACCTGCTCCCACTCCGATATTTTCGGCGTCGCCTGAACGTTCAGTAATTGTGTGTAAAAAGCCTCCATCTCCGGATCCGCTTTGATCTCCTGCGAAGTCCACGTCTCTTTGACCGCAGGCAGGTCTCGCGTGAGCAGGAAAAATTGGCGCTGTATATCCGGTCGCGACAGGTACTCGATGAGTTTCCACGCGGCTTCTTTATGAAGCGTGTTTTTGAAGATGATCAGGCTCGCCCCGCCGGCCACGGAGTTGCGGTTTCGTTTGAACGGCATCGGCGCGGTGCTCCATCTGGATTCCAGCTCCGGTGCCCGCGTCCTCATCTCGCTCACGTTCCAGGGACCCGTGATCATCATCGAAAAGAAGCCGCTGGAAAATCCCTGGTAGATGTTCTGTATCTCCGTCATCGTCCGCGACGCCAGTCCCTGCTGAAAAAACGAGAGATAGAATCGCAGTGCCTCCACGGTCCGCGGATCATCGAACGCGCCGTAGCAGTTATTGTCCTTCAACAATGGCCCGTCGTTGTTCATGATCAGAATGGCCGGCACCTGCCAGTCGTTGAAGATGAGCGACAGGAAGATGGCGTATCGCCGCTGGTCTTCGGGGGACAGCTCTACGATCTTACGGCTCATCTCCATCCACTGCTCCCAGTCCTGCGGCGGCTCATTGTAGCCTGCCTGCTTCAATATATCCTTGCGATAGAAGAGCAGACGCGTATCCACATACCAGGGGATCCCGTAGACACCGTCGCCGATCACGTTGGTGTTCCAGATACCCGGGAAGTACGCCTCAGGGGTGACGATGCGTGATGCGGCGACCAGGGAATCGAGTCGCACCAGCGCATCGAGGGCACGGAATTCAGGGATCCATGTATTACCAAGCTGACAGACGTCAGGCGTGGATCTCCCTGCAAATGCGGTAAGCAGCTTCTCGTGCGCCGCGCCCCAGGGGATGGTCTGAGTCTTCACGGTGATCCCCGGATGCTGCCGCTCGAATTCAGGGAGCAGCGTCCCGATATGCTCCCCCTCGGCGCCCATCACCCAAAAGTTAAGCTCGATCGTCCGGCTGTCCCTTCTGGCACATGTGACCAGGAAGATCAGCAGCAAGGTGATGATGAGTGTCAGATATATTTTGATTATTGGTTTACGCATTGTGTCAATTTGATCAGTGATTTCCAATTTAATGTAGAGATAAAATCATCGTTTGTCAAGAGATATTTTTACATGAGTGTCCCCCGTTTGTTCGTCTATTGTATATCCAGACATAGTGTAGATTTTATTTTCTATAGTGTGTGAAAACCAAAGGGTTCGAACTGTGCTTTTGCACTATGCCCAGGTTCAATGCTCTTAATCCCGTCAGGGATTCGATGTTTATAGCATGGTGAATGCATGTGTGAAATCTGGGGCTGTATCAAAAGTCAACTTGTAGTGACGAATTTATTCGTCAAATATGGAAAAAGATGAAAGCACGGAAATCATCAGGGGCTTCAGCCTTGAAGGGAATACGAATGCTTTGAGTCAGGGCTAAAGCCCTTAAAAATAATTTAGTTGAGAGTCATCAAATCCACGAACTAAAGTTCGTGGCAACTCATTGGAAGCTCATCACAACGAAGCCGAAGCTCGTAGCAACTCAAAGGAGCATTTTTGTAATCACCCGCATCCATCAATCAAACCATTTATATTCTTGATTTTCTGTCTAGAATTTATTATTTTTCAGAATAAGGATCGGTCTAATCGTGCAAATTTAACTTTGTTCATTAATAAATCACTCAGGTTGTCGCCTGAATCAATTGAACAAATAGATCTTTTATATAATAGATTCCAGCTTTTCAACAGGTTTATAGTATTAACACAGGATATCCCATGATCTTTGTTTAAGGCCATATCTATTTTATATCGTATTTCTTAAATTTTAAATAACAATACCTCTAACCAATTAAATTTAATCCACATGCCCAGTCTATTTTTGAATTTCAATCATATCACGTTTTCCTACGATACATCCACCGAAGCTCTCTTTGCAGATATTTCATTCAACGCTGCCACAGGCTGGAGTGGTGTAATCGGAGCGAACGGAACAGGGAAAACAACCTTAATGAAACTGGCGACAGGATTGTTATCCCCTGTTGAAGGCAACATAAACGTCCCTGCTCATGCGATTTACTGCGACCAGCGGACCGATGATGTTCCAAACCGACTGCGCGATCTCCTCGCCGCTACCGATAGATCAGCACATGTGATCAAAAGCCAGTCCGGCATTGAGGACGACTGGTGTGAGCGCTGGGACACACTGTCGCACGGCGAGCGCAAGCGGGCGCAAATTGGCGTCGCCCTGTGGCTGGAGCCCGACGTACTGGCCATCGATGAGCCGACCAACCATGTGGATGCTGCGGCTCGTGAGAATATCTTCCAGGCGCTTCGTTCGTTCAAGGGCATCGGACTCCTGGTTAGCCACGACCGCGAACTGCTGGATTTGCTTTGCTATCAGTGCATCTACATCGATCCGCCCGAAGTAATCGTGCGTCCCGGCGGTTATTCGCAGACCATACACGCGATCGAGGAAGAGCGCGGGGCCGTGAAAAAGCAGTATCTGCTGAAACGAAGCGCACTGAAGGAATTAAAAAAAGAGGTGCAACGGCGACAGACTGAAGCAACGAAATCGAAGAAACGCGTTTCGAAAAAGGGACTGGCGAAAAAGGACAGCGACGCTCGCGCCAAGCGGGATGCAGCTCGCGTTTCCGGGAAAGATGCCGTGGCCGGCAGGCTAAAGAAACAGCTATCAGGCAGGCTGTCCCAGATGAACGATGAATTTGATCAAATTAAACTTAAGAAAGACTACACCATGGGCATCTGGCTGCCCGGATCCGTGTCCAGGCGCGATTACCTGGTGCAGCTTCCGGCAAATCGGCTCAAGATGGGAGAATATAAGATACTACACTATCCTGATCTGCTGATCAAACCAAAGGATCACATCGGGATCACCGGGCCCAATGGCTCCGGCAAGAGCACGCTGATCCGTCACCTTGTCCATCATATCAATGCGCCCGATGACAATATCACCTACATCCCGCAGGAGATACCCCTGGAGCGATCGCAACAGATACTGCACGAAGCGTTGACGCTTTCCCACGACAAGCTGGGACATCTGATGACGATCGTGAGCCGACTGGGTTCGCTGCCCCAGCGGCTGCTGGAGAGCGCGGAACCGAGTCCCGGTGAATTCCGCAAGCTGCTGCTTGCTCTGGGGATGACGAAAGAACCCCATATCATCATCATGGACGAACCCACCAACCATCTCGATCTCCCATCCATCGAATGCCTGGAAGCCGCGCTGGGCGACTGCCCCTGCTGCCTGGTGCTGGTCAGCCACGATATGTACTTTCTCGATAAATTGACGACGACACGGTGGGATATCGCACGGGATGAGGATTCGGAGGAGATTTATTATTTGCACATGTTAGTATGAATCGTTGTTCATTTTTTAAATTTCCCAGAATATTTTATAGCTGTCTTATAATACATGAAAATTGACGATATATCGCATTTTTGACTTGACATTCTTTAGCAAAAACTATATATTATAATGTAATTAAATTACAATCTATCTACAGACAATTCGATTTCTATAAGCTGACAATCACTTCAACTTAATAGATCCTACAATATTTGTTTTCGATCAATTTTAGCTTTAATCATACTACTCATCCTGAATCTAATACTCTCTTCTCGTACCACTATTTATCCTGTGAATGTTTGTCAATTATTTGTTATAACTTATTATTATAACATATGTTATTCTATGTTAGAAAATTTCAAGCATCTGTAAATATATCTAAGAACCATTTACGTTTCATTCTAAATATGTAATTGACAGATCAAGATCTTGAACTATTACAGGAAGCTGTCAAATGATTTAAAATTAACATTTCCTTTAGATTAAAAATTGATATTGCCTCAAAATCTTTAGTATCTAAAATTAATCCCAGAGGAGATAACTAATGAAAAAAATTATCATTAGTAGTATGATGCTAATTTGTACACTAGTCATAAACAAAGTTTTTATTCCCACCTACGCCTACACTCAATATGAGACAAAGCTGACGGCGAACGATGGTTCCGATTTCGATCGATTTGGATGGGTCGTAGCCATTGGTGATTATTATGCTGCTGTCGGAGCACCCGGAGCAGATTCCCAAAAAGGTGCAGTTTATATTTATAAACGCCATGGAACCAATTGGATTGAGGAGATCAAATTGAGTGCCCCGGATGGTACAAGAGATGATAATTTTGGATGTTCCGTTTCTATTCATGGACATTGTCTGGCGATCGGAGCAGACCATGATATAGTTGATAGTAACTATTGTGGTTCGGTTTATCTGTTCGAGCGCATAGGAGATACATGGGTACAAACAGATAACTTGTTCTCGACTGTACTAGCCTGTGATTTTTTCGGGATTTCCGTTTCGATCGATGCAGACTATTTGATTATCGGAGCATCCTACGATGAGAAAAAGGGTGCGGCATATATCTATAATTATGATGGAAATACATGGATTGAACAAGCAAAACTCATCGCCGACGATGGCGAGCTAAATGACGATTTTGGGTATTCCGTTTCCATAAACGGAAGTTATGCAGTGGTAGGAGCAGAGTCTAATGACGATAAAGGAGATATGTCTGGCTCCGCCTATGTTTTCAAGCGTAATGGAACCAGTTGGGACATGCAATCGAAACTCTTAGCCAGCGATGGAGATGCTGATGATGGATTTGGTTTTTCAGTCGATATTGATGAAGATTACCTTGTCGTCGGTGCTCCTGGGGATGCTGAGGCAAAAGGTGCTGCGTATGTCTTTAAATCAGATGGTGCAACTTGGACTGAACAGGCAAAGCTCACGGCGAGCGATTGTGTTACAGGTGATTTTTTCGGTGCCTCAGTTTCCATTGAGGATACGTGTATCGTTATTGGATCAAGCAGCAATGAGGAAAAGGGAGCTGTATATATTTTCAACCAGGATGCTGCCAACTGGGTTGAGATAACAAAAATCGTTACCAGCGACGGTTCAGCCGGAGACCACTTTGGATATGGTATAGCCGCTAATAAACGGACTATTCTGGTGGGTGCTTACGGTGATAGAGATCATGGTTATGATACCGGTGCTGCTTATGTTTATCATTTTATTAATCCTCCTGAGATCATCTCGGTAAACGATGTCGACAATGATCAGGGAGGGCGTGTCACCATAAAATGGAAGGCTTCTTCTCTGGATAATGATATCGATACGCTCTCCTATTATAATATCTGGAGAGCGTCGTCAAATAGTATGAATTCGAACCCTCTGACTCAAAATTTTGCCAACGAATACTCGAAATCATCAGAGTCAGCTTCCCATGTAAATACTGGAGAATACTCCTGGGAACGTATTGCCAGGCAGCCGGCGCACTGCTTCCCCGTCTATTCATATTCTGCAACCACTCTGTGTGATTCGACCTCTGCGACAGATGGGATGCACTATTTTATGGTTTCTGCGTCTACTAATTGCTCTCCACTTTACAAGGACTCTAATGTGGATAGCGGATACAGCGTGGATAATTGCGCTCCGATAGCACCCTCCGGTTTAATTCTATCGTTAATCGATAATCAAGTTCAGTTGACATGGGAAAAATCTGAGGAACCTGATCTGGCATATTATGTCGTCTATCGCAATGGGATCTCATACGATACCACAGTCGAGGAGACTTACATAGACGATGAAGTAGAAAATGACATGGTTTATACATACAGCATAACGGCAGTCGATATTCATGAAAATGAAAGCGAATTTAGCGAGCAGGTGTCAACGTCATGGACATGGGTTCATGCAAAACAACTAAATCGACCGGAAACATATCAACTCTTTCAGAACTACCCCAATCCATTTAACAACGAAACACTCATCCGGTATCAATTGGCGAATTCATGCCATATTGAACTGGTCATTTACAACATTAACGGACAGAGTGTGCGCTCGCTCCTGAACAAATATTCACCCGCAGGTTCTTATCATGCGATGTGGAATGGTAAAAATGACGAAGGATTTCAGGCAAATTCAGGCATTTATCTATATCAAATGAAAATTACAGATCATAAACCGGATTCAAAGTCACATTTTATAATGTCCCAAAAATTGTTACTTCTTCGATAAGGTAATCACGAATGAAAATTTTAAATTAATAAGGCGACAAACATGAAAATAATAAAAATATTTGTTATCCCTATAATCCTGTTCCTCCTTTTACCATTTCCCCTGAGCGCCCAATTTGAGACAAAGATTACTCCGAGCGATGGAGTAGATCTAGATAAATTTGGACACTCAGTTTCAATTAGCGGTGATTACGTCATAGTCGGTGCACCAGGGGATGATAAAGGTAAAGGTTCGGCCTATATATTCAGACATCAGGGGAAAAGCTGGATCGAACATGCCAAAATCACAGCAGCGGATGGTGAACAATATGATGAATTTGGCATCTCTGTCTCTATCGATGAAAACATTTCTCTTGTCGGAGCATGGAACGATGATTATTATATTGGTGCAGTCTATATATTTGAGCGACAGATGACAGATTGGATTGAGATAGCAAAACTGAAGGCCAGCGATGGCGTTGAAGGTGATAATTTTGGGACGTCAGTCGCCATAAGCGGTGATCATATTATTGTCGGAGCTTTGAATGGGGATACATTTTCGGGTAAAACCTATATTTTCAGATTTAACGGAGCAGAGTGGTACCAGGATACAGTTCTTGTCTCACACAATGAAGCTGGCGGAGATGCTTTCGGTTTTTCCGTTTCTATATGGGATGATTATGTCTTGATAGGAGCACCGGCAAGTGATAGCTTTAAAGGTTCAGCTTATCTTTACCTGTATGATGGTTCACACTATACCGAGCAATCGGTACTGACTGCGAGTGACGCGAAGGAAAACGCACTCTTAGGATTCTCGGTCTCAATACATGGTGACTATGTTTTGATAGGAGCTCCCGTATTGGATGAAAGTGACCAGGGGGCTACATATTTATTTAAAAACAGTGGATCAAGTTGGATCGAAGAGGCGAAACTCACTGCCAGTGACGGAAGTGAAGATAATCGTTATGGAGCGTCTGTTTCTCTTGATGAAAATTATGCCATAATCGGGGCTATGAATGATAACAATGGTCAGGGTGCTGCTTATGTATATGCAGTGAATGAGATAAATTGGAATGATGAAAAAAAACTCGTGGCATCGGATGGCACTGAATATGATAATTTTGGTTGTTGTGTATCGTGCGCCGGATATGATATAGTCATCGGAGCTTATAATCAAGATAATAACGGTCTTTATTCCGGATCAGCCTATATTTATGATATGGATTTTGTCCCCACATATCCTGGACCGCAAATCACTTCGATAACAGACATTCCGGGCGACCAGGGTGGGAATGTATCGTTAAATTGGATCGCATCTTCATTCGATAATGATAGCAGCATGGTTTCATTCTACAGTATATGGCGTGCTTTACCAGAATCAGAATCACTCAATCCAACTTTGCTATCAATGGAGAATATTAACTCAAATTTTGCTGGTCATGCCTATCGTTTCCTGTCATTAAATAGTAAGGATTACGCATGGGAATGGTTAGGTAATATCACAGCGAATGGATTTATATATTACGCCGATACATGTGCTACTCTATACGATTCAACATCATGTACCGATGGCATGCACTATTACTTCATCTCAGCGCATATGGAAGATCCCCATGTCTTTTACGACTCCAATGTGGATAGCGGTTACAGCGTGGATAATTTAGCACCTCTGGCACCGACGGGTTTAATTGCCTCCATTGTAGAGAACTCGGTGAAACTCGAGTGGGATGAATCATCGGAAAGCGATCTCTATTATTACGTGCTTTATCGCGGTGGGAGTCGCTACGATTCCACGAGCCATCATCATTATACTGATACAAATGTCGAACTTGGACAGCAATATGCGTACAAACTCACGGCTATCGATATCCACGAGAACGAGAGCGAAATCAGCGACGAAGCCGTCTCCGCTCCGGTGCCGGTGGAGCTAACGAAGTTCACGGCATCGGTTATATTTTACAGCGTAATGCTGGAATGGGAAACAACCTCGGAGTCGAATAACTATGGTTTCAGCATCGAGCGGAGTCCCGGGGATACTCCGGAACTTCGCTGGCGGGAAATCGCCTTCATCAGAGGCCATGGAACTAGTGCTGAAACACATCACTATAGCTACGTCGATGAACTCGGTGATGAACATCTTAACGATAATCACGTTTACACATATCGACTGAGACAGATCGATACCGATGCTTCTTTCACATATTCACATGTCATTACCGTTACCATTGAATTGCCAAAGAGTTTTCATCTGTCCTGTAACTATCCCAATCCATTTAATTCAGAGACCATGATCCGATATCGACTACCTGTTACATGCCACGTCCAACTAATCATTTATAATGCGAGGGGACAGTACATTCGAACGCTAGTCGATGGACAGAAATATGCCGGCTATCACCAAATTCGTTGGGATGGTACTGACGACGAAGGCGCTCCCCTTCCATCAGGATTATATATGTATCAGATTCGTGCCACTGATTTCAGGCAGGTGGGAAAAATGGTGTTTTTAAAATAAAGCCAAATAAATAGCGACAGAACGTGTAAAACCTTAAAGGAGGTACCAATGACAGCATATTCAATGCATAAAAACAAAAACATCTTGAGTCGTTTCTTGATAGCGTTTCTATTCATGTTTCTCGTTTTTCTTGCCACATGTGCGACGGTTGGTATAAATAACTACCAGAACGCAGAGACCCTGGGAAAAAATAAGCTAAAATTGGGATTAGCGTTTGAGTTAGGCAGAGAGATGGACGCGGGCATCGATCTTTATGAGGGCGAAATTAGTTATCAGGATACATTGTGGGAAGGAGAAATGAGCGATTTCGTTTTTCCGATACTTGAATTCTCTGTTCAATATGGAATAACGAATTCGACCGATATAGGATTGAATTATACTACCGGTTGGCTCCTCACTTCCGGAGGTGGTTCGATATTCTTGAAACAAAACTTACTTCATACCAAAAATAATTTTGCAATCGCCATCCTACCCAGAGCAGGAATTTATGGATCTGAATCAGAATCAGAATTTACATCTGATATCGGAAATTTTAAGGAAATCAGCAAAGAGAATTATTCGGGAACACAATATGATATATCATTGATTATTAGCAAGCGATGGGATTTTTTCACGATACAATTGAGTCCAAAATACCTGTATAATGGACTATCCTTAGAGACGGATTATAAAAATTATGAAAATCATGATGATAAATTTCCAACCACACATAAAAAAAGTAAAAAGACAATTTATTATCGCACCTATGGAGCATCAGCGGGTTTATCGTTCAGGATTCAAAATTTTAGGATAATTCCTGAGGTATCCTATTTGCGCGTCAAAGATCTACCTTTGGATAAATATACATGGGCTCTGTTTCCTGGACTCGGTTTCTCGGTGACATTTTAGCAATTTTGATAAAAAATAGGGAAATTGTACTTAGTCCAGTCGTCATATTTGTACTACGTGCGATGCATCCTTAAGTGCATTGCACGTCCTCCCTCTTGCTGCAAGCTGATATGTTGAATATTCCCCCTTTCCCTCCCTTACAAGCTAAAGCTTGAACAACATACTACATACACATTTTTTATTTTATTCTTTGAAATTACAAAAATATTTGTTATATTATATATTTAAGTGATCCATAGGACGATTTACATGAAGTACATGAAAAAAGCTTATTTTTTAACGTTTATATTCCTCATCGGCATTTCTATGGGTCTTTTTTTTCTTCGTTCCCATCAAGATTCTTCCCGCATAACCATTGAAAATTTTAAAGAAAATTTACCCGATAAATATAAAAAAGGGAAAAAAGGACCGGATCAGCGGCCGTCTGAATGGGCATGGCTGCAGCGTACTTATCCCCATTACACCGCCGATAAAACCGCCCTCGTGGATGCCATCAAGTCGATGCAACAAATGAAACATCGACCCGTGCTGAGCAAATATTCTCCGTCCTCAGACAATACCATCCGTAAGCTGGCGGCACGGCAGTGGCAGTTCGCAGGCCCGGCAAACATCGGCGGACGCATGTCGGATATCGAATATGATCCCCAAAATCCGAACGTCCTTTACTCCGGCGCATCGACCGGCGGTGTGTTTAAATCGACCGACGGCGGGTGGACATGGATCCCGGTGTTCGACGATCAGGCGATCCTCTCGGTCGGTGATATCGCCGTGGATCCGCAGAATACTAACATCGTCTACGTGGGTACGGGTGAGGCCAACGGCGGACATAACAACTTCCCGGGCGGCGGCGTTTTTAAAAGCACGGATGGTGGACTCACATGGCAGATCACGGGACTCGAGAACACCGTGTCCATCGGAAGAATCGTCATCGATCCTATTAATCCGGACCGCGTTTTCGTGGCCGCTATCGGCTCATATTTTGGACCGGATCCGGATCGCGGGCTCTATCGCAGCGAAAACGGCGGACTCACGTGGGAGAAATCGCTGTTCGTAAACGACTCCACCGGCGCAATCGATATTATCATGAATCCCCAAAATCCAAACATACTCCACGCGGCCATGTGGGAACGCGTGCGACGGCCAGAGGAATCACACCTGTTCGGCCCTGGCAGCGGCATATACCGCTCAATCAACGGGGGTGATTCATGGGTTAAATTGGGCACGGCAAATGGCCTGCCCGAAAACGATCCGCTCGTTGGCAGAATCGGACTTGCTCTCTGCAGCACACAGCCCAACGTGATCTATGCCCTGTATACGGATTATACCTCTGCGAAAGGATACGACTACCGGGCGCTCTACCGTTCTAATGATGAAGGTCTCTCGTGGTTCAAAGTAGACCCCAATAATCGCATCGCCCAGGGTACCGGGGGGTTTAGCTGGTACTTCGGCAACGTGCGCGTGAATCCCGATAATCCGGAGCAGGTGTACGTACTGGACGTCGCGTTTATGCGCTCCGATGACGGCGGTATGAACTGGCCCATCATCTATGGCTACGGGAATCCCTATGCCGACTTCCATGTCGA
>JAFGOE010000110.1 GCA_016926625.1 Candidatus Zhuqueibacterota bacterium | reverse complement strand
TCGAATCACTCTTCCTCTCTATCATTCCACAGCGTCATTCGCCTGTTTTTAGGAAATACGAACACCTCCATACCCTTGCGAAGATTGAGCTCCGTATATCGCTCCTGGGTGATATCGACATGAATCGTCTCATTCCACTCGCTGAGTAACTCCACCTTAACGATCGGGCCAGCGGGATTAATATGAACAATATGCGAGCGGAAGTAACTGCTATGATTCGGATGCAGGTCCAGCTCTAACTGATGGGGACGAATGTAAATGGTCGCGTCATCCAGCACAGGTTGTTCCTCGGGTAAGTCGATGCTCATGCTGCCGACGGTAAATTTCCGACCTTCAACGCGACCGTGAAAGATATTGAAATTGCCAAGGAACTCGTACACGAACGGCGTTGCCGGTTTGCTGTAGACTTCCTCGGGTTTACCGATCTGCTCGATGCAGCCCTGATTCATGACGACGACGTAATCGGCGACCTCCATCGCCTCCTCCTGGTCATGGGTCACGAATACGCTGGTGACATGGATCTCATCGTGCAGACGTCTCAGCCAGTGCCTCAGTTCCTGCCGCACTTTGGCATCGAGGGCGCCGAAGGGTTCGTCCAGCAATAACACCTTTGGTTTAATTGCCAGGGCTCTCGCCAGGGCGACTCGCTGCCGCTGTCCCCCTGAAAGCTGCGTCGGAAAACGGTTAGCGAAATGTTCCAACTGCACCATCTGCAGCAGTTCATATACCCTTTTTCGAATCTCATCCTTGTCCGGCCGCTTCTTCCTTGGCCTCACACTCAACCCAAAGGCTACATTCTCGAACACCGTCATGTGCCGGAACAGCGCATAATGCTGAAACACGAAGCCAACCTGTCGCTCCCTGACGCTGCGACAGGCCATACCTTCTCCGTCGAACAGAATTTCTCCGGAATCCGGCTCCTCCAGTCCTGAAATAATACGCAACAATGTCGTCTTACCGCAGCCGGAAGGACCTAATAGCGCCACCAACTCGCCGGTGGGAATTTCCAGATTGATATTGTTCAGAGCGGTAAACTGACCAAACGTCTTGCAGATGTTGCGGACTTCAATGCTCATCTTCGATAATTCTCCGTTTTAGTTTGTTTTGGACTCATCTTGTGAGGACAGCTTGCGCTGCGTCTGCCATTCCACAATACTCTTGATGATTAATGTGAGCACTGCAATTAATGCGAGCAGCGAAGCGACTGCAAACGCGGCACTGAAATTATACTCATTATACAAGATTTCCACATGCAGCGGCAGTGTATTCGTGAGTCCCCGAATATGACCCGAAACCACCGACACGGCACCAAATTCTCCCATGGCTCTCGCCGTACATAAAATCACACCGTACAATAGCCCCCATTTAATATTCGGTAGCGTCACCCGCCAGAAGGTCTGCCAGCCATTCGCACCCAGCACCAGCGCAGCCTCCTCCTCTTCCGTCCCCTGTTCCTGCATCACGGGTATCAGTTCACGCGCGATGAAAGGGAACGTCACAAACACGGTGGCTAAGATTATCCCCGGCGTAGCGAAAATAATCTTTATGCCTAATGATTCGATGACTGGTGCGAATAAACCCTGTGCGCCGAAGAGCAACACGAAAACGAGTCCCGAGATCACCGGTGATACGGCAAAGGGCAGATCGATGAGTGTCGTCAGTATATTTTTCCCGACAAACTCGAATTTAGCGATCGCCCAGGCGGCCGCCACACCGAAAATCATATTGATCGAAACGGCAACCAGTGTCGCCGTCAGTGTTAACTTGATGGCAGCCCATGCCTCTGGCTCTACGATAGCGGCCCAATAGGCGCTAATACCTTTATCGAGCGCGTTGATGAACACCGCCAGCAACGGAACCAATAAAAACAGCGCTAAAAAAGACAAAGCGCCAACGGTCAGACACCAGCGTACCCAGCGTGGTTCCGTTATCGCACAGGCTTTTCTCCCGACTCTCGTTACGGGCAGTACTTCCTCTTTCATTCAATTTCTCCGACTATAATGCGTGACGCTTACGAGTCCAATGCTGTAATAAATTGATGACAAACAACAGGACAAATGATGCAACCAGCATGGTGAGCGCGATGGCTGTGGCACCTGCATAATCGTATTGTTCGAGTTTCGTCATGATGAGCAACGAGGTAATTTCGGTACGCATGGGCATATTGCCTGAGATAAACACCACCGAACCGTATTCGCCAAGCGCTCTGGCAAACGCCATCGCAAAGCCCGTGAGCACAGCAGGCAGTAACGCCGGCATCAGCACACGCTGAAACGTCTTCCAGCGGCTGGCGCCCAGACTGGCGGCGGCTTCCTCGATCTCCACGTCCAGCTCCTCGAGCACCGGCTGCACGGCCCGAACCACAAACGGCAAGCCGATGAACGTCAGCGCGATGGTCACGCCGACCGGTGTGAAAGCCGCTTTAATGCCGATTGTCTCCAGCCAGCGACCGATCCATCCCGTTTGCGAATAGATCGCAGTAAGCGAGATCCCGGCAACCGCCGTGGGCAGCGCGAACGGAAGGTCAACGATCGCATCCACGACTTTCCGACCCGGAAAACGATAACGAACCAGCACCCAGGCGACTAACAAGCCGAACAGGGCGTTGATGGAGGCAGCGATCAATGATGCACCAAATGTTAATCGATACGATGCCAACACACGCGGCGCGGTTACCGTGTTCCAGAACTCCTGCCAACTCAACGAGGCACTTTTTAAAAATATTCCGGAAAGCGGGATCAGGACGATCAGGCTCAGATAGAGTATGGTGTAACCAAGCGTTAATCCGAAGCCCGGAATAATGCTGCGCTTTTTTATTGACAAAGTCACGGTCTTCCTTTCATCATGACAAGTTGAATCAGTTTAATCTCGAAACAGATCCTTTCAGGCTTCCCCATTACTGTCCCGCTCCGTAAATCTGGTCGAATATCCCACCGTCATCGAAGAATCTTCGCTGTGCGGCTTGCCAACCACCGAAGTCATCATCGATTGTGATGTAATCTACATCTTTAAAACGAGCCATATCCTCTGCAGCGGCATATTCCGGTTTACTTGGTCGATAATAATGTTTTGCTGCGAGGCGTTGACCCACCGGAGAATACAGATATTCCAAATAAGCTTCTGCGACCTCCCGGGTATGATGCTTGTCCGCAAATTTATCGACGACGGTGACCGGTGGTTCCGCCAGGATGCTGACCGAGGGTATGATAATTTCGAACCGACCCTGTGCTAATTTATTGATCGCGAGAAACGCTTCGTTTTCCCAGGCCAGCAGGACATCTCCGATACCGCGCTCCACGAAAGTAGTGGTTGAACCGCGAGCACCTGAATCCAATACGGGCACGTTCTTGAACAGTTTGGCGACAAATTTCTGAGCCGCCTCTTCACTCCCATACTTTTCACGCGCGAACGCCCAGGCGGCCAGGAAGTTCCAGCGCGCCCCTCCTGAGGTCTTGGGATTGGGTGTTATCACCTTAATGCCCGGTTTCACCAGATCGTCCCAGTCGACGATTCCTTGAGGATTACCGCTGCGCACTAAGAATACGATGGTCGACGTATAAGGCGAGCTATTGAATGGCAACCGCCCTTGCCAATCTGCCGGAATGAGGGCTGCTTTCGAACACATCGCATCGATGTCGTAAGCCAACGCTAAGGTCACCACATCGGCCTCCAGACCGTCGATGACCGAGCGCGCCTGCTTTCCGGCACCTCCGTGCGATTGCTGGATAGTAACCGACTGTCCGGTGCTGTCCGACCAGTACTTCACAAACTCAGCATTGAATTCCTGGTAAAATTCCCGCGTCGGATCATAGGATACGTTGAGCAGCGTCACTGCGTTCGTTGAGCTTTCTTTTTTACTTCCGCATGATGTAAGTATGAAGGATGTTATAATGCAAATGAAAATCACGATAATTGGAATAAAATTGTTACGCTTCATTTAATACTCCTTAGTAATTTTATTTTTTTACCACCGAGAACACAGAGATCACAGAGCCCCACTCACCACACATTACAAATTTTTATTATTAAATAACATTTCATAACTATATAAGTATTCGAAAATTACCTATTGGGTGTCGGTGGGGGGTGGCTCTGTGTTCTCTGTGCATTCTCTGTATTCTCTGTGTATTATCTTTTTATTCTCTGTATCCTTGTTGGTTAATTTAGAGAAACATTATTGCAGATGAATTACAATATTTATCGATAATCCATAACAATTAATACGCCAACTGGAAACGAGCTAAAATAACATCCTCATCGTCTCGGTCGCCATCTACTGCGCCTCCGACATAGGTCGTATGCTCATAATTCACCATGATGCGTACCAGCCTGTTCAGATACCAGTTCAGTCCGACTGCCCAGGCGGTAGCCTTGCTGATGGATGAGTTTGGATTAGCATAGATCGGGAACGTATGATCATCGATATCGAGCTCATTAAAGCGTCCTACCAGTTCGAAGGCTCCCCAGGTTCCGGCATCCGGATCGAAGATCTTTTTCGGTTCGACTGTCTTATAACTGGCATCGTCATCGGTGAGCATAAAAGTCGCTGCCATTTGAAAGGCTTTGTGTTCGAGTTTATCGCTGTTGTCTCCCATGGTAATTTCTTGAGATGAGGTAACATACTCACCCAGCAACCCGAATCGTCCGTAGTGATAGTACATCTGAGGCGAATAGCGCAGGTGGTCTCCGGAAGCGATCGCAGTCCCGTCATCCGTACCATCGGATAGGTATCGAAATAGTGTGAGTTGACCAGGTGATTTATAAGACGGTAGACAGGGATTGGTCTTGTTTCCCTCACGACGTCCTGTCGTCAATGCAAAGCCAGCACTCAATCCTTTTAATTCTTCGAGATCACTCTTTCTGAAAGGATTTAAAACCACGCGTGCCGAAAGGTCTTTGCTATCACCCTCATCTCCATCGCCACGTGCACCATCGATCACTCCATTGGACAAACTGACCTGATAATCGGCGATACCTTTCAAGCATTCTCCGTACAACATGATTCCGATATCCCTGTTGGGGACTAAATTATTAGGCAAGGCTCGCTCAATAAACATGAAATCAAGCGGTGATTGAAGGAGTTCGATACCAAACGGTACTTTTGTCTTGCCGAAACGGAAATTAACAAGCGGCGAGATGTTCATGTCGAAATATGCATCGAGAAGTTCAGTCTTTCCGCCCCCAAAATCGGGCATGATCTTAAAACTAAAATATTTATAGAGCGTTCCCTGAAATATGAGTCGATTACGTCGTATCAGGAATGAATTCGTATATGCATCGCTTTCGTCAGAGGAGTACATACGGCCATCGAACTGCAGATGTGCTCTGATCCTTAGTTGAAAATTATCGTCTGCTGAACTCAATTTAAATCCTTTGGCACTGGCATCGATTTCCGGTTTCTCCTGAGCGCCTGCCTGCGAATAGCTCACCAGTGGATTTAAGAGATACATCATCAGGCTGAACCATAGGACATGCTTCTTTAACATCGAGTTTCTCCTGTTGCTGTTAGGTAAGAGTTGTATTCTCTTGAGTTGAATTTTTTATAAACGAATTTTATAGAGGTTTAATCATTCTCCATCTTGAGGCCGTATACATTTCCTGCAAGAACATCGGCTATCGTCGTGCCGTCCAGAATAGCAGCAGTCTGATCGCGTACCACCTTGATGACCATACGGATTTTGCACGTATGTTCATCTTCGCATTCATCGCACCGTCGGTACGCCGTTTCGCTCACGCATGGTAATAAGGCAATAGGACCATCCATGATCCGGATGACGCGGCCGAAACTGATCTGGTCGGCTGGTTTATTCAGCAGGTATCCGCCGCCCTTCCCCTTGCGACTCTCCAGAATTCCCTGTTTCTTGAGTTCAAGCAGGATGTTTTCCAGAAACTTCTTGGGGATATTTTCCTTCTCGGCGATTTCCGAAATAAGGATAGGCTCCCTATCGGTCTCCGCCGCCAGGTAGATCAGCGCCTTCAGCGCATATTTAGCCTTCTTGGAAAGCATTTGTTCACCAAATCTATTTACTCTATCTAATTTATAGACTATTTACCTACTAACATAGCACATTGCGGAAAAAAATCAAAGAAATATTTTTTAAAATCAGGTCATATTTTAAAAAATTGACTTTATTATGAAAGAAAATGTTGACAAACATCTTGTTCCGTTATATATTAAATGTGTGACTTTCAATTTATGATGACATAATCTTACATTAGTGCTCATTTGCTCTGCCTCACTTTTTCCAGCACATTTTTAACTAACCTGTACTGATTGATTGTAAGCACTCTTGAAGTTCACAAAGAAGAGGAGAAAAATTATGAGAAGGATCGTTACATGTTCTGTTTTCATTGCTGCATTTTGCCTATTTAGCTTATCGTCAATTTATGCTTCCGAAAATACTTCCAGTCCTATTGCAGCTCGCGAAGATCATAGTGTCACATCAACACACCGAACATCGATCAGCGAGAGTAAAAGACTTTCCAATCACTACACCGATGTGGCGACCATCATCATAACGCCGGCCAATCCGACCATGTATATTGGTCAGACTATCACATTCACGGCCGAGGGGCGCGACAAGAACGGGAATCCGGTGCCTATTCTGGATCCAAATTGGGAAGGCGACGGATCCAGCGGCACCATCACGCCGATCCCGGGAAGTAATCCCCCTCAATGCACCTACACTGCGACCAATGAAGGGAACGGGTACGTCATCTGTTACGAGGGACCGCCGCCCCAGGGTGGTGTCAACGGTTCGACAGACATAAAGGTAAACGCAGGTTCCTACCTGGCCAGAATAGAGGTGTCTCCCAGCAATGTCAGCCTGCAGGTGGGGCAGACTCAGCAATTTACGGCGACCGGCTATGATCAGGATAATAATGTCTATCAGGTCGATCCGATCTGGTCAGCCGATGGTGACAGCATGGGCAGCGATGGCTCGTTCAAGGCGAAAAATGTCGGAGATTTTACCGTCACCGCGGCTGACACCCAATGGAATATATCCGGAAACGCTTATGTTCACGTCGATCCGGCTACATCGGTATCATTTACGCATGAAACGCCAGGCGGGTTTGCACTCTATCAAAATTTCCCCAACCCCTTCAATCCTGAGACGACGATCTCATTCTCACTTCCTTCGCGCCAGAAGGTCATACTGAAACTGTACGACATGACGGGCAAAGAGATCTCCACCCTTATCGATGATGAATTTCCCGGCGGGACTCATTCTTTTAGATTTCTGGGGAGTGATTTAGCGAGCGGGGTTTATCTCTATAAAATTACGATGGGAAATTATACGGCTACAAGAAAATTCATCCTATTGCGATAGGATTATAAATCCTCGCAGGAGGACAAAATTAATAAATTCATATCATGCTATCCAGGCAGACGATATGCTGTATTGATCGAGACTTTTCTTTGATCAGCCAGGATCAAATCCCGCGCAGCGAAGAGAAGTGGGACTGATTGCTGCAAAGCGTAGCATCGTGGTACCAAATGATTCATAAACAAAATAATAGTGCATATTGCATTAAATCTTGACATTTCACAGATGATCAGGATTAAATTATCTGAATAATATGACTAAATGAAAGGAGACAACATGGGACAAAAGACAATTAGCATCGTTGCTGAAACAATGCAAGAGGCCCGGGATAAACTCAAGTCCGAAGTACCTGATGGCATGCATATTCTCTCTGAAAAAATCATTTCAGACGGAAAGCAAAAAAAGATCAAGGCACGCGCTGACAGTACTGAACAAGCCTTTAAAAAGGCTCGATCGAAAATCCCTGCCGAAGCCATTATGTTAGCAGAGAAAGAGCTTCTTCCCTTTGAAGTTAAAACGATTACGATAGAAGCGGCAGATGAAAAAGAAATTGAAAAGAAGATCAAAGATCAATTTGATTCCGGAACCAAAATTAAGAATTACAAATTGCTCGTACCAGGCAAGAAGGGTTTCTTAGGAATCGGGAAGACACTTAATCAATACGAAGTGCAAATAACTCAGCAAGCCGAAGTCGAAATATCTTATAAGACAAAAGTCGCAATTACCGCCGAAATAGGCGAAGGCTTGACAAGCTGGAAGCAGCTTCTGTCCATATCAAAAGATACAAAAGACTCACTCTCATCGTCGTCCCTGTTATCCGTGTATCCTCATCAAATCCTCTTCGTTGTCATTGCTGCTCTACAGAATAAGGTCGATGATGATTCTTATTTCAAAGATATTCCGTTTGGCCAGGTGTCAAATAGTGTTATTAAAAAGGCACAGCGATATATCGATAAACCTCCTGTCCCAAGCCTGATGTCAATGTTTGGTATTCAATTACCGGCCGATAGATATTCAATAACTCGCACCGGCGATATCCAGAGGAAATCTAATCCACAGCTCGATGGTCTTATCGTAACAGTAGCCGACTGTCTGAAACAATACGGTAACGTCAATATTACTGATTACGAAAAAATCTGCAATTACGCCTTCAAGGCGATAATGCATTACAGCGAAATTCCGATCGCATCCTATTTCTTCCTCCTCCCCTATCTCGACCGCATTAAAGGACATAAAAATATCATCGTAGAAGAGGCAAAGATGAACATCTATAAGGGAGTGGAGGGCTTACTGTTTGAGATGTACGATGAATTAGGTGAGGGCCAGGTGATTACGGAAAGCAGGATCAAAAATAAGATCAAGCAGCTGATGAGTTGAGGAGATTTTTTTGTCCGGACTTTGGGTTGCTGCACTTGGGATTGTAAACAGCATCGCCTCACATCATTTCTATGCTATTAATGCTTTTATTTTATGTTAGTTGCATCTAGTATAGCAAGGCAAAGAAGGAATTTATATTTTAAACCACCATTTAAATAATTACTTACTAAATATTGAAAAAAGATGAATAAAGACTATAATAAATCTGATTTTAAATTATCAGATAAATTAGAGGAGACTCTAAGTACACAAATTCCAGTGCTCGATAAGTTATTAGGTATCGAATCAGATAAATCCTCTAATTTTTCTCTTGAACCAAATCAAATTTTTGTAATCAGAGGCGAACCAGGCTCAGGGAAAACGACATTAGGATTACAGATTTTATCGAAAAATATCGAAAAACTTGTCAGCATTCAATCAGACCTAAATGAAAAGATCCCCAAATTAGTGTTCATCTCATTAGAAAGAGATCCAAACGAAATCCTTAGATATGCCAAAACTCATTATGCACTATTTTCCGACGAAATAATTGGTAAAGAAAGTCGCTATCTCAGCACTTTGGGCTTTGAGAATATGCAGACACTGCTTCAGATCATTCAAAAAAATAAATCTAGCATATTTAAAGCGATTAGTGCAAAAATTAAAGAAATTAGTAAAACTGGAAAATTTAAGGAAGTAGCAGTAAAGTCTTCAGTGGAAATGCTTATGTTTATAACTGACAAGTTATACAAACGTAAACATAAGGAACAAGTAATTAAATCGTATCAAAATGAAAAAATTTCCTTCGTCTTTATCGATTCACTCAATGTTCTGGTACAGCTTTTTCAACAATTAAGTATTGAAAAGGATATCCCGGAAAGACTTTTATTGAGTACAATTTGCGAAGCATTACGACATAGTTACCCTGATTCAATCATCATTTTAACCAGTGAATATCATTACCAGGATGCATATCATGTACGAAGCACATCAGAGAGTTTTTTCTGCGATATAGAAATTGCATTATTCTCTGAGCCGATAGTAGCTCCTCCCAATTATGAATTTAAATTTGAAAGTCCTCTGGGAAGCAATGTACTATCTCTATTGACGGACAAAGTAAGTGGTATACAAACACAGTCCTTTTGCAGGGTGTTGAAATCTCGAAAATCGCCTAATCAATCACGACGCTGTGCGTACGATATCGTCACCGGGAAAGGCATCGAATTTTATGAAACATATCCCGGTGATGGTCATCTGGTCTTATTTGCAGAAAACAGTTGTCAGCAGGATATCTGGAGTGAATTTTTTAATCGCGATTTACCGGTTTTATATCCAGCTTTGCGTCATAATAGTTTCGATAGAAGCAGTCTTCAACGAACTTCAGCGGCTCAGCGACGCTTTCGTTATGTTCCATCAAGAGTCGATATGTACCTCTCCAGTTTTGATAATTATTGGTTGAATTGGTATTCGGAACTCTGTTTGAAATCGAATGTTGCTAGTTTACTTGAAAAATATCTTAACCTGAAAGACATTATAAATTATAAAGAACTTTTCGTTATTCTCAATGTCATTTGTGATTCAATAACAAAGGGGAAAGCATTCACCGCATTTCAACAATACTTGTTTTCAGCCATCACAAAGGATTTTAATATTGGAAATTATTTTCAAACCATATTAAAGAATTTAATCACAAAATCTACTCCAAATACAGAGTCATGGATAGTAGAAGCTGCCCAAAACCTGACGAAAAAAGATAATTTTGAAAAATTTATGTCGGGTCTGTACACGACACTGATTAGAGATGAAAGTAATATCGACTCCTCAGATAGCAAGGATATGAATAGTCCATGCATGCAATGTTTATGGTCAAGGCAATTATTAAAAGAACTTTATAGCAAATTAGATCTATATAAAAATGAAATTGGGAAATATATTAAATTTGAAAAAAAATCAATGTCGTCATCGGAGACACATGAAGATAAGGGTATCTTTGAGTCTTCCGAACCAGTCGATGTTAGCACAACATTTAACAACAACTTAAAGAGAATAGTATCCCTATGTACGCGCGACATTTTAAATCGAAGTACATTAAAGTGCTCATATAAACATGAACTTGATAATCCAGATCATTTAAACATGAATAAATTATTTATGCAGAATAATGATATTTGCATCTGGAATTTATCAATTTTGCGCTATCTATGTAAATTTCTAATCGTCCACTTTATAGATCATGATCCGAAACAGGAAAAGAAAGATATCTCTTGGAAAAATTTTAATGACTATGAACTGATCGGCAAGAATGTGTCAGATGTCTACATCAGTTTGATCAACATAATGGAGAGTTCTTTGAATGTGAGAGTCAAAGAGGTTTTATTGGAGATGACGCCAGATATTACAAAGCTTCTTAATACTATTCAACAAAAATTAATTTCATCCGTCTTTAACGTTTTTCCTGAAGAATTAAGTAACAACATTAATTATGAAACCCTGAAAAAATTCGTTCCTTCAAATGGTGCTATAAATTATAAGGATCATTGGCTGGTCATATTAGCAAATATCTTTTATGATACGATACACGGTGAGGTAAATTATAGACTCGTCACACCGATTCATATCAGTAAACTTCGATTATTTGGAGAACGAAAATCGGCTATAATACCGGAACTGGAAAATCATCGACTCGACTCTAATCGTCCGATTCATCGACCTGAATATTTTTTTAGTTTAAAGGATCAAAATAGATATTGTTCGATCCCTTATGACGCTAATATCGGATTTATCGTATTTAGAAAAGAGATATTAATTCCTTTCTATGATCAATTAAGACAAAATAAAAATAATTTTAAAGATGAATACATCGAGCTTATAGTAAAACTCATAACGAACCAACGATCAGCCATCGAAGCTATTTCAAAACAGTTGGAAACGAATTATGAAGACCCTCTACGTAAGTCGCCAGGCATAATAAAAAAAGAAGTTACCCAATTGATTCATCACCGCTTAGCTGATGATAAACCTCCGGAAACGTGGGAGGAGATTATAGCCTATTACTTGATAGAACAAAAAAAGAAGAAAAATCAAGAATTTCATTTCTTGATCGAAACTCTGACGCCAGATTCTCTTTTATCCACCTTACTCGAATTTATTTGGAGTTGCGGAGCAAATTTAAGGATATCGCCTGATTATACAATCGAATCTAAAGAAGATAATCTGGTCGAAATCTTCAGGGCTTTTTATATTTTAGCACTTATGTTTCAAAATAATATAATACCCACCAATGCGACACTCGATGCAGCAGATTTTGCACATAAATATAATCCATCAAAAGAAAAGAAAAATTATGATTGGGTATTCGCCAGACACTGGTATTCGACTTTAATAGAACTATTATCTACACCAAGTTCAGATCGAAAAAATTTGACAGTAGATAACTCGGAATTTATGTGGCATCAGAAAGAGATTAAACTGGATATCATGCCTATACCGGTCAGTTTTGCTAACTACATGAAATATAAAGAAAACGTGTGGCATATATCATGCTGGGGGGATTGGCATTTAGCAATGATGAACGGTTCGGAGAATATAGAACTCGGCTGTGATTTAATTAACAATATTATGAGTAGTGATCGAGTATGTGAACGCGCGTTCTCCAATTCGGCTGTCCCAACCGTTGAGGCATTTTACGAGCGATACGGAGATTCACTCTGTTTTAATCAGCCCAAACGTAAAGACATTGAGCTCCCCAATTGGACATATAACCAATTGCGTAAAACTCTTTTTGCCCGAGCCAAATCAAGATCGCAGATATTCGATTTTCATCATTGTATGCGAGAATTACACTCTGTTCTGGAATTTGTACACTTCGCAGAACGAGAGCAAAATAAAATAAATAAAGTTAGATTATCCGACGAGTTCAGAGACAAGCTATTCGAAAAATTACTCGCTGCCTTTGAAAATATCGAGAATTTCAAAAACGAATCGTTTCTGCTTGCTTAATTTGGACTAAAGAGGTTCGCAACCGAATTCCCAGTTACACTCTCGGCATCGACAACACCATAAATATAGTTAGCAGATCCACCGGGGAGATGGCTGAGGCTTCCAATTTTTTCCCTTTAATCGCATGACGATACGCTTCATAGGAAGCCCGTAAATTTTCCGATCGTTGTTGTGCGAATTTGTCTATCTCTGGCTCAATACTATTAAAATTTTCGATAACATTCTTCAACCAATGTTGGCGCTCAGCCTCTGTAATGTTCTCATTCGGCACCAGCTTATCGAATAGAAACTCCGCTTCCTCCGCTGCTGACCATTGAGGTGCACCTATAGTACCCTCAAATCTGACGATATTGCATTATTCGGCAAGGGAGACAGATGAAATTTCACCTCTCTTGATTAAAAATTTTAATCGAACCAACAAAAACGTCGTTACCTTATTCACCTCTCGCAGCGAATCACAATGCACCGAGCCGAGTGATTCCGGTTGCCCTGCCGATTCAAGGCGTTGTCGAACAGATACTCGGCAAGGCGAGTAGTCAGTAAATGGTATCGTGAAATAGTGGGTAGGTTTTTGCATGAGAATAGATTGAAGCTGGGGATGTACTATAAATTTTTCTAATAGGTTATTCAAGAGCATCTAATATCAACAGCTCCTTGATATAGGATAGACCTCATGTCATCATGCGATTGATCATCTATCGAGAGCATGTCGAGGGGCGCACGATGGGTTGGTGAGGGGAGGTGAAGATGGAATGGAGGGTAAAATCAGGTCTAAATTAATCTTGCAATTATAAATCAGATCTACCGTTGATGTATGACGAAGTTCTAAAAAATGTTAATTCAATGATTTTTGAAATTATAACTTCAATAAATAACTTTTATCAATCCCATTCTTCAGTGAAATACATATTTTGATGTTCTTTTTATTGCCGGGGTTCATTATTATTCCCCACAAAAACTAAATCAGGGTCATTTTTATTCCCCATCTGGGTTCATAATTATTCCCCATTATTTTGCAATTCAGGGTCAAAATTATTCCCCAGTTTTCCACCTTCTCACTGAAATATTCCGGCTTGTTTATTCGCACCCGTGCGATGCACCTTCCAGGTGCGTCGCACGTTTCGGTTGATATGCTGGTTGATTTCGCAAATGCTTGTTACCCACGGATATTCTTCAAACAAATCATGCCCACCGCTCCTTACTTCCCCACGCACGAAGCCCCCAGAAAGTGCATCACACACCCTCTTACTCCATTTTTTTTGAGTTGCCACGAGCTTCAGCTCGTGGATTAAATTTGCTCAAAAAGCATTCAAGGGCTTTAGCCCTGAGTCTTTTTGAAATTATCATTTCTCAAATAATTTTCTAAAATTAAAATTCTTCCTCTTATAT
>JAFGOE010000109.1 GCA_016926625.1 Candidatus Zhuqueibacterota bacterium | reverse complement strand
GGAGGTTATTCGTCGGACCGTAGAGAACGGCAAGAGCGTTAACAAGGTACTGTTCAATAATGTAAGAAAAATGTTGTTCTTAAAATAGTGCAATATGGCCGGATAGAAAATAAGGACATACGTCAGGTTATGATAACGACATATATTCCTATTAAAGATATGAGATTCGTCCGGGAGCTGCATCAGAAGTCCCAATGCAAGATATTAAACACAATGAGTAGTGGCAAATTTATTCATTCCATATAATGGTATTTGACGTATAAATTCGTCACTAGAAGTTAACTCTTGATAAAGCGCCGACGAACATTTGTACCAATTTAAAATTACAAATAATGCGCTTTGTAAAATTGGCCAACATCGTGTTGGCCTTTTTTACAATACTAATATTATATTAACAGAAACAATCAAATTTTAGCAATAATTTATTATTTTTTACCATTATTACCTGAATATACTGGAAATTTCGTAATATTACGATTACTGTCTGTTGAAAATTTAATATATTTTATTAAATTAGGAGCTCAGTTTAGCACTCACTTAAAGAGAGTGCTAATAGAGAAAAACCGAATGATTTTAATAGATGATATCAATATTAATTTAAGGAGGATGTACGATGAACATTAGACCTCTTGCTGACCGTGTTGTGATTAAACCGGTTGATCTAGAAGAGAAGGTTCAGGGTGGAATAATCATACCTGATACGGCTAAGGAAAAACCTCAGCAGGGCAAAATAGTTGCTGTTGGGCCAGGAAAGGTTTCCGAAACGGGTGAGAAGATCAAAATGGAGGTGAAAGTGGGAGACCTTGTTTTATATGGAAAATATGCGGGTACTGAAGTAACGGTAAATGATGAAGAATACCTCATTGTTAGAGAGAGTGATATTCTGGCCATATTGTAAAATATCACAGTAAATGATAATTTAGATAAAAATACGGAGGTTTTAACATGCCTAAAATTATAGAATTTAACGTTGATGCACGATCAAAAATGAAACGAGGAGTGGACATTTTATCGAACACCGTGAAAGTGACTCTTGGACCGAAGGGTCGAAACGTGGTGTTGGACAAGAAATTCGGTGCTCCCACGATTACCAAAGACGGTGTGACCGTTGCCAAAGAGATAGAGTTGGAAGATCCGTTTGAGAACATGGGTGCGCAGATGGTCAAAGAAGTCGCCTCAAAGACGAGCGACATTGCTGGTGATGGAACCACCACGGCGACGGTGTTAGCCCAGGCGATCTACAAAGAGGGTTTAAAAGTCGTAGCAGCAGGTGCGAATCCAACGCATTTGAAGAGAGGAATTGATAAGGCTGTCAAGGCGGCCATCGACGAGATTAAAAAGTTAAGCCGTGCCATCCCGGGGAAAAATGAGATAGCACAGGTCGGTGCGATTTCTGCGAATAACGACCGCACTATCGGTGATCTAATAGCGGATGCCATGGACAAAGTGGGAAAAGATGGTGTGATCACGGTAGAGGAAGCCAAAACGACGGAGACCTCATTGGAAATTGTGGAAGGTATGCAATTTGATCGAGGTTACCTGTCTCCTTATTTCGTGACCAATCCCGATACGATGGAAGCCGAATTAGAGGATGCTTTGATTCTGATTCACGACAAGAAGATTGCGGTGATGAAAGACCTGCTTCCGGTTCTGGAAAAAGTCTCTCAGATGGGCCGGCAGTTGTTGATTATTTCAGAGGATATTGAAGGCGAAGCTCTGGCGACGTTAGTCGTAAACAAACTTCGCGGAACCCTGAAGGTCGCCGCTGTCAAAGCGCCCGGATTCGGTGATAGAAGAAAAGCCATGTTAGAGGATATCGCGATACTGACAGGTGGTCGAGTCATTTCTGAAGAGACCGGTTTTAAACTTGAGAACGTTACTCTTGCTGATCTGGGAAATGCCAAGCGGATCACGATCGATAAAGATAACACCACGGTCGTCGAAGGTAATGGGAAATCAGAAGACATCAAAGGCAGAATTAATCAGATCAAGAAACAGATCGAAGCCTCTTCTTCAGATTATGACAAAGAGAAACTGCAGGAACGTCTGGCCAAGTTAGCCGGTGGAGTTGCTGTTATCAACATCGGTGCCGCCACGGAAGTCGAAATGAAAGAAAAAAAGGCGCGAGTTGAAGATGCGCTGCACGCGACGAGAGCCGCTGTAGAAGAAGGAATCGTCCCTGGTGGTGGAGTCGCCTACATTCGTTCGATCAAGGCGTTAGATGAATTAAAGTTGACGAACGATGAGCAAGTCGGTGTCAATATCATTCGCAGAGCTCTCGAAGAGCCCATCCGACAGATATCCGAGAACGCAGGGCTTGAAGGCTCCATCGTCGTTCAGCGAGTTAAAGAGAGTGAAGGCGCATTCGGTTTTAATGCGGAAACAGAGGTATTTGAAGACTTAATGAAAGCCGGTGTCATCGATCCGACTAAAGTCACCCGCATCGCTCTGGAAAACGCCGCTAGTATCGCAGGATTGCTGTTGATGACAGAAGCTGCGGTAACGGATAAACCTGAAGAACAAAAAACGCCTCCTATGCCACCTGCTGGTGGTGGAATGGGTGGTATGTATTAATAAACGAAATAAAAATCGTAAAATGTGCCCTGACGCAAACGTCAGGGCTTTTTTTTTATGTAAGTTAACAACATTATAGCAAACTTTTTACCTTGACAAAATTATGATAATTTAATATATTACATATCTTGATATGAATGATCATTTATAAATCGATGAGTGTATACATTAGTTTGGGGTCGAATATCGGTGATCGACTCGATCATTTAAGAAATGCAATCGGCGAGATTGTACTGATTCCTGATATAGAGTTGCTGCGAACATCTTCTGTCTACGAAACTGAGCCTGTGGGGGTCACGAATCAAGACTGGTTTTATAACGCCGTGATCGAACTGCGAACAGATCTCGATCCGTACGATGTGTTGGAATTTACACAGACCATAGAGCGTAAGTTAAAAAAGGATATAAAGTATAGATGGGGCCCAAGAAGGATCGACATCGATCTTCTCGATTATGATGGGATGATCATCCAGAGTGAACGGTTGATTTTACCTCATCCCCGTATGAATTTAAGAAAGTTCGTTCTGGTGCCGTTATCGGAAGTCGCACCATGTTTTGTTCATCCGATTCTATCGACGACGGTATGGACCATGCGCACGAATTGTCCGGAGAGTAGCGTCATTAAAATCAAAGAAAACGTATAGAGAATGGCAAAGGCTAACTATATTTGTATCGATGGTGTCATCGGCGTGGGCAAAACGACACTGGCGAATATGCTTGCACAGCGACTTCATGGCTCTACCATGATGGAGATCGTCGAAGAGAATCCATTTCTGGCTAGTTTTTATGAGGATCCGATCCGATATGCATTTCCGACACAATTGTTCTTTTTATTGAGCCGTTATCGCCAGCAGCAAGAGTTGTGGCAGCATGATCTATTCGAGACCTGTATTATATCGGATTATCTGTTTTCGAAGGATAAAATATTCGCGTACTTAAACCTTAGCGAAGCAGAGCTACTGATCTATGAGAAGGTTTTGGTACAACTGGAGAAAGACATCGTCAAACCAGATATCGTGATCTATTTGAAATCCAATGCGGAGCGTTTGATGAGCAATATATACAAACGCGGCAGATCGTTTGAAAGAAATATGTCCCGCGAGTATATCGAACGTTTAAATCGTGCTTATAATCAGTTCTTTAATCATTATAATGCGACCAAATTATTGACTATTAATTGCACTGAGATCGATTTTGTGAATAATGAAGAAGACTTTGAGATCATTGTAAAACAGTTGGAAGAACAACGATGTTATTGAAATTTATTATCTTTATCATCCTTATTTATTGGATTGGAAAACTGGTTTTTCAATTTTTCTTTTCCAGTCCAGATAAAGCGTCGGATGTGAAAGGGAATTCGGGTACAGAGAAACCATTGGATTTGACTAATTATGATGTAGAAGATGTGGACTATGAAGACATAGATGAATGAGGGTGGTGCATGATACAAAACGAAGACGTTCAGCTAGGTAGATCCCAAAAGGGACAGGTTACACAGAAATTGAAGTTCTACCAGGAAGAACATCGTCGACTGACGGTGCTTTTCAACATCACACGTAATATATCGACAGAATTAAAATTAGATAAATTGCTCTACATTTTGATGGATGAAGTAAAAAAGGCGTTGAAGGCTGATCGATGCACTGTTTTCATATTGGATAAGGAGAAAAACGAACTCTGGTCTAAGGTCGCTCACGGTGAAGCCGAGATAAAATTTGATCGTCATCTGGGGATAGCCGGATATGTGGCGACCACGGGTGATATCTTAAACATACCGGATGCCTATTCTGATCAGCGCTTCAATCGCGATATCGATAAACAGACGGGATATCATACCAAGAATATGCTCACGTTTCCCATGCGCAACAAGCGCGGCGAAATTATCGGTGTGTTCCAGGTTCTCAACAAATACGAGGGTGCGTTCACCAAAGAGGACGAGCAGTTATTGGGAGCTATATCCACGATTTCCGCTACACAAATTGAGAACGCTCAATTGTACGAAGAACAGAAGAAAACATTCGATAGTTTTATTGAAACGTTAGCCAGCACGATCGATGCCAGGGATCCGTTGACGGCAGGTCATTCAAAACGGATTGCAAAATACGCCGATTGCATCGCTCAGGAGATGAATATATTACCGAATCGGCGTGAGATAATTCGCTATGCTGCATTGCTTCATGATTACGGCAAAATTGCAATCAGAGATGCCGTGCTCACAAAGCGGGGACGTTTGACTGTCGAAGAATATAGCCATGTGAAGGAGCATCCCGCATATACGCAGAGTATCCTTGAAAAGATTAATTTCAGCGGTGACTACACATCGATACCATTCATCGCGGGAGCCCACCATGAGAAAATGGATGGTACGGGCTATCCTAAAGGATTGATCGGTGAAGACATCCCTATTGAATCGAGAATTTTAGCCGTTGCCGATGTGTTCGATGCGTTAACTTCGAGGAGGCATTACCGCAACCGAATGGAATTGGAAAAAGTGATCGGGTTTTTAGAAGAAAATAGCGGTACACATTTCGATCATAATTGTATCAATGCATTTAAAAAGGTTAAATTGGATCGTATTCTGCTCATTTTGGAGGACGATTCCGCTGATTTCATCGATCACGCTGATCTGAGCTTGCTCGGTCAATACAACATCCTGGAATTACTCGATCGACAAAACGGTAAAGCGAGAGACGCCGAAGATCGATTACTCTCCATGACGTTCAATAAATACTATAATAAAACGTATGCCAATGTCTCATATTAAATTTATTATTCTGATCGTGATCCTCCTTGTTTGCACAGAAATGTATGCGGCAGATAACGAACACGATACGATTTCTCCGGATTCTCTTCAGCAGAGCGAACAGGTCGCCAACGCAGTCCGATCCCCCAGGCGAGCCATGGTTTATTCACTGATGTTTCCCGGATTGGGTCAATTATATAATCGCGACTATTTCAAATCAGTACTTTTTTTTGGAACTGAATTTGGACTGCTGGCCAATTCTATCTATTTAAACCAAAAACGCCAGGAAAGCGCTGACGCTGCTGAACGGGAATTTTACATCAACAATCGCAATTTATCGACCTGGTGGCTTATCGGTGTCGCGATATATAGTGCGATGGATGCCTACGTCGACGCTCATATGGCTGATTTCGATGAATCACCTAATCTTAATTTACAGATGTTCTATGATGATGAATACAGTAAACTATATCTCTCATTGACATATAATTTTTAATTATCTTCCAAGGAGGATTGCAGTGGCAGAATCGGATATTCAAAGAGGAAGCTGGAATTCAAAGGCTGGTTTCATTATCGCTGCTGCGGGTTCGGCCATAGGATTAGGAAACATTTGGCGCTTTCCATATGTAGCCGGTGAAAACGGTGGGGCAGCGTTTGTCATATTATACATTTTGTTCGTCATTTTAATAGGTCTTCCTGTCATGATCGCCGAATTGGCGATCGGACGTCATACTCATAAAAATCCTATCGGTGCCTTCTCGCGATTGTTTCCGAAGAGCAACTGGAAATTAATCGGAATAATGGGCGTTGTGACAGGGATTGGCATTCTATCGTTTTACAGTGTGATTGCAGGATATACGATCGGTTATTTTGTAAAATTATTATCAGGTCAGCTCAACGCGATATCGGGGCCGGCTGAATCGCAACAGATCTTCGCAACGTTTACGGCTGATCCCTACGTGTCGATCGGTTATTTGTTTGTTTTTTTGATCTTCACCGCTTATATCGTGCTCGGAGGAGTTTCCACAGGCATCGAAAAATGGACGAAGATCTTGATGCCTCTTTTATTCGTGCTGTTGATTATTTTGGCGATCCGTTCGATTACCCTGGATGGCGCCGTGAAGGGCCTTGAATTTTACCTCAATCCTGATTTTTCTAAAATAAGACCATCGACGTTAGCGAAGGCTTTGGGACAGGCCTTATTTTCCCTCAGTCTGGGAATGGGAGCGATGATCACCTATGGCAGTTACTTATCAAAGCGGGATAATATCATCAGCTCGGCCGTGTCAGTATGTTTTTTCGATACGCTTATCGCCATCCTGGCCGGCCTAGTGGTTTTTCCGGCATTGTTCGCGATGGGGATGGACCCCGCAGGCGGGCCAGGCCTGGTGTTCATCGTCTTACCATCTATCTTCCATAAGATACCGGGGGGAATGTATTTCGGAGCAGGCATATTTCTCTTATTATCGGTCGCGGCGTTGACATCGACGATATCTCTTTTGGAGGTGGCGGTATCCTATTTTGTAGACGAGAAGCGTTGGACGAGGCAAAAAGCAACGATTATCATGACGATCACGGCCTTCATCTGCGGGATACCTGCGGCACTCTCTTTTGGCTCAGTGGAATGGTTATCCAGGTTACCACTCTTTCATATCGGCATGCTGGATCTAATGAACGCTGTTTTCGGAAACTACTCCTTAGCCCTCGGTTCACTTTTAATAGCCGTTTTTACAGGATATAAGTGGGGTATCAACGCCGTGAAAACCGAGATCGAGGAACACGGAAATCGATTCGGGCCTTTCGGTCTATGGGCATTCACCATTAGATTCCTCTGTCCGATCGCAATTGCCATCATCCTGGGCTATATATTAATAACCGGTCATTATTTTTAGGAGTACCTGATGGATAGACAACAAGCTTACGAGTTGGCCAGGTCAAAATTTACCAATATGAATCTTTTTAAACACGTACTGGCAGTTGAAGCCGTCATGCGAGAACTGGCCATTCATTTTCATGATGATACAGAAACATGGGGTTTAGCTGGATTGTTGCACGACCTGGATTATGAAGAGACGGCAGATACGCCGGATATCCATACATTGCGAACCGAAGAGATGCTCGCAGAATATCACATCGATGCTGAAATTATCAAAGCGATCAAGTGCCATAATAATAAAGCACCCCGTGATACGCTCATGGGAAAGGCTATCTACGCGGCGGATCCTGTCACCGGACTGATAGTCGCCGCCACCCTGATGCATCCTGATAAAAAATTGAAATCGATCGATGTGGATTTCATTCTACGACGTTTCAAAGAAAAACGGTTCGCCGCAGGTGCGAATAGAGATCAAATTAGCTCATGCGCGGATTTCGGTCTGTCACTCGAAGAATTTTTAACGATTGCACTGCGCGGAATGCAAAAAATTGACCAAGAATTGGGATTCTGATCATCATATGGTCTCAATAAGCAGATATCGCCTCTGGTTGTTATCCCTTTGTGTGTTGGTTTTTTTCGCCACTGAGACAAAGGCACTGGGAATGACATCGAATCGTCTATATTTTCATGCCGATTCCTTAGCGAAGCGTCCCAGAAGCCAGAAATCCAGGATATTTGCGACGAATGACTCCTGGACCAGTACAGATAAGTATCATCATGCATTGGTAAGCGCGTTCTTGATGAGCTCCATCTACATGTTTGAGAGGGAAAATTTAGATCTATCTGAACAAGCGGCTTTCAATGTGAGTTTATCGACGACCATCGGCCTGGGACTGGGTAAGGAGATAGTGGATCTATATTCACGCCATGGCGTCGCCAGCTACAAAGACCTTGTTGCAGATATCATAGGGATGGGTATTGCTTATTTCCTTTTTGTGAGAGATTAGAATGCGTGTCACTGTACGATCACTAGATTATTTATTTGTACTACGTCCCACTCTTTTTTTTCCGGTTTGGACTGTATTCCTTGCAAATTATCATGCGAATCTGATGTTTGAAATCAGGTCAGTCGAAGCAGGTACATCGAGTGACTCTCTCGTGACGGCGTTTTTAGTGACACTGCTGCTGGGCAGTTCATTTATATTAAATCAATTAGCCGATATCGAAACGGATCGGGTAAACGATAAGCTTTTCATCATCGCTCGCGGACACATATCCAGGAAGACCGCTATCGTGGAAGCCATCATTTTACTGAGCATAGCCGTCGTTTTCGCTTTTTTTGTGAATTATCTGTTAGGGTGGATGTTTATTGTCACATACATCATTACTGGCATTTTCTATAATTTCAAGCCGTTTGCATGGAAAAATAAACCGATCCTCGGAGTCATAGCAAATTTTTTAGGCGGTGTGAGTGTTGCTTCAACAGGATGGGTAGCGGCAGGATCGACAACCTGCCGGTTTTTATTATACTCATTGCCTTATGCTTTTGGCCTCGTGGCCGTATATTTTTTGACCACTCTCGCCGATATCAAGGGTGATGATGCCGCTCGGAAATTGACGTTTGGTGTTCGTTACGGTTTTCGAACATCGATACGCTGGGCACTTATTTTCGAGATGCTCGCCATGGGGTTTGCGTTGTGGACAGGGGACTATATTATACTGATCCCAACCTGCATGGCATTCCCTTTGTTCGTGATGATTGTGCTAACGGAAAATTTAAATTTAGCCCTGTTGACGGTGAAATTATCCGTACTATTCACGACATTAGCCGTATGTATGGTGTACCCTTATTATTTACTGGTGATCATCGTTTTATATTATTTTTCCAAATGGTATTATAAACGAAGATTTAACATTCAATACCCCAGATTTGCTGCGTAGACCCGCACAATCGAATCGCATTCTAATTGGAGGAGTATTTATGCTTAACATCATACACGAGATTTGCGATCTCTGTGGAACATGCGTATCAGTTTGTCCTTTCGATGCGTTAGAGTTGTTCGAGAACAGACTGAAGCTGAAGGAGGAGAATTGTACGCAGTGTCTGCTCTGCCTTAACGTATGCCCGCTTCATGCGATCGAGGAGGATTCAGAATGAGATCCAGGTACGATATAGTCGTGGTAGGGGGCGGACCTGCCGGTTCATCCGCGGCTCGATCTGCGGCGATGAGAGGTAAATCGGTTCTAATACTCGAGAAAGACAGAGATATCGGAATTCCGGTTCGCTGTGCCGAAGCGGTCGGTGAAATCGGATTGAAACGATTTCTTGATCCGAAACCAGAATGGATTAGCAATAAGGTGAATTTTGCGCGTTTGATAGCGCCGGATGGTACTGCTGTAGAGGTGTCTCACCATGTGGGTGGATACATTCTCAACCGGAAGGTGTTCGATTTTGATTTAGCTCAGATGGCCGCACAACACGGTGCGAACATCATGACCAAAACACATGTGTACGACTTAAAACGCGACGCCGATGGAAAGATTAACGGGGTGAAGTATCTTTATCTGGGGAAACCTTGCGAAGTTGAGTCGAGAATCGTAATAGCGGCCGATGGAGTGGAATCCCGCTTGAGTCGCCTGGCGGGGATAGATACCGTATTAAGACTGCAGGATATAGAAACATGTGTCCAGATGACCGTCGCGAACGTACGACTCGATCGACAATATTGTGATTTTTATTTTTCATCGCGACTGGCACCCGGAGGTTACGTGTGGGTATTTCCTAAAAATGACCACCTCGCGAACATCGGCCTGGGGATATCAGGAGAACACAACGCTCCTAGAGCAGCGATCGACTACCTGAAAGAGTTCATTCAATCGCATTATCCCGATGCATCGATATTGACGACTGTAGCCGGTGGTGTTCCTTGTGCGCCCTATATGGATAGAATGGTCACTGATCATTTTATGGTCGTCGGTGATGCAGCTCATCAGGCAAATCCGATGACTGGCGGGGGCATAGTGCTTGCTATCTGGGCCGGACAGATATGTGGTGAGGTCGCGGCGGATGCTATCGATGGCAACGATACATCCCAAAAACGGCTGCGCCAGTATGAGAAACTCTGGTATGATGCAGGTGGCAAGGTTCACATTCGATCCTATCGACTCAAAGAAGCGGTTTACAGATTAACCGATGACGAATTAAATCGCACAGCACACAAAATAAATAAATTGGCACCTGAAAATCGAACTCTTGTTTCTATTTTCAAAACGGCGTTACTTCATAATCCGAAATTGATATCGGATATTATCAAGGTATTTCTGAGTTAAATTAATCGTTACTTGTCGAACAAACACATGAGAGGCATATTTTGAAATCGATGGTTGGAAGATTAAATTTTGGACTTTTCAAGACACGAAATAATTTAGTTGGTAAAATTGTTGACGTAATCAAGGCTTCACCAGATATCGATGACGATGTTTATGATGAATTAGAGGAAATTTTAATCGAAGCCGATGTAGGGGTGGGAACGTCTTCGAAATTAATCGAGAATCTAAAGAAAAAAATTGATGAACTTGGCATTCGAAAGTCGGAGAACATCATCAATTTCCTAAAATATGCAGTAAAAGGACTAATAGAGAGTAACAGTTCCAGAGAAGCTGCCGTTAGACTCTTTGAATTTGATGTAAAACCTTTGGTGATCATGATTGTCGGTGTCAATGGTACGGGTAAAACCACCTCGATAGGAAAGCTTGCGTATCATTATAAGAAGATGAATAAAAAGGTGCTGCTGTCGGCTGCGGATACATTCAGGGCCGCGGCTTCTGAACAATTAGAAATTTGGTCAGATCGCGCCGGGGTTGATGTTGTTCGAAATCAACCCGGTGCGGATCCGGCATCGGTCGCTTATGATTCTCTTCAGGCTGCAATAAAGAGAGACATCGATGTATTGATCGTCGATACGGCGGGCAGATTGCACACGAAGGTCAATCTAATGGAGGAGCTGAAGAAAATTAAGCGTGTTTTAAAAAAATTGGATGAGACCTCGCCCCATGTCACACTTCTGGTACTCGATGCGACGACGGGTCAAAACGGCTTGAATCAGGCGAAGCAATTTACCCAGTCTATTGGTGTGGACGGAATCATATTGACCAAACTCGATGGCACCGCAAAAGGTGGGGTGATTCTCTCCATCAACGATGAATTGGGTGTGCCGGTAAAATTCATCGGAATCGGAGAACAATTGGACGATCTGCAGCCTTTCGATGCGCAAGAATTCGTCGAGGCGCTTTTCCAATGAAAATCTATCTGCAAACCCTGGGTTGTCCCAAAAATGTGGTGGACTCCGAGATCTTGCTCAGTACTTTAGATGTCGACGATGTTACATTGACGACCGATGCAAAGCAGGCTGAGTGCATCATTATCAACACATGTGCGTTTTTGTTGAGCGCCAGAGAAGAGGCGATTGAAACAATATTCGATGCGTTGAGGTTGAAGCAAGCAGGTTCCTGCAAACATATAGTCGTCGTGGGCTGTTTACCTCAGAAGTATAAAAAGGAACTGGAACAAGAATTACCGGAAATCGACTTTTTTTTTGATGAACTCGATTTCGTACAGATCGGTAGGCGATTGAAGAATTTTCTTAGGCTATCCGGCGGTGCCCGTTACAATCGGTATTTGATAACACCCAAACATTATGCGTATTTAAAGATCGCAGAAGGCTGTGATAATCGTTGCTCCTACTGCACCATACCATCCATCAAGGGACGTTACCGCAGTCGCTCACGCCAGTCCATCATAAACGAAGCCGATCAGCTCGTCGATTCCGGAGTGAGAGAACTGATTTTGATTGCCCAGGACACCACATCATATGGCAGAGACGAGAAAGGTGCTTTGCTCGCCGATCTGATAAGAGGAGTAGGTGCGATAGATGATTTAAAGTGGTTGCGATTGATGTATACACATCCTGCACATTTGGATCACGATGTGCTGCAGGAAATACGAACTAACGATAAACTATGTAAATATATCGATCTGCCTATACAACACATTTCGGATTCAATTTTAAGAAGCATGAACCGCCGGATTCGTAGTGCTGATCTAAAGGATCTGTTGTCTACAATCAGGTCGATGATTCCTGATATTGCAATCAGGACATCGGTCATCGTCGGTTATCCGGGTGAATCGGATAAAGAATACATCGAGTTGCGGGATTTTTTAGCAGATATGCGGTTTGAGCGACTCGGTGTTTTCAAATATTCGAGAGAGGAGGATACTCCCGCAGCGGATTTAGACGATCAGGTACCGGAACATGTGAAGGATGAACGGGTTGAAGAATTAATGTACCTTCAGGAATCGATCTCTCTGGAAAATAACCAACGATTAATTGGTAGAGTGCTGGAAGTCGTTATCGATGAGTTCGATCCGGAAGAGAACAGGTATATTGGAAGAACGCAATGGGACTGCCCTGAAATAGATAATCGTGTGATCGTTAAGGGTGATACAACGGTGGGATCGTATATCAATATAGAGGTTCAGGAGGCGATGGAATATGATATCGTGGGTAGTCCGGTTGATATTAGATAATATTTATCCCCCTTTCCGAGAGGAGGAATGATGAGAAAATTTTTATATTTTTTTGTGCTATGTTGTCTGATCCACGATCATTCGTATCCGCAGGTGGAATTAAAACCTGCACGATCGTATGATCTGGTCGAGATCGCATATGACCTGGTGAATGTCTCATCGAGTGAACCCGGCATGAGTCGTTTAAATATCTATTTAGAAATTTCTTATGATGATTTACAGTTTATCAAGACGAATGAGATCTTTGAAGCAAATTATGAACTGTCGGTCGTTATTTACGATGCTGACGGCGACCAGGTCGATGGTAAAATTTGGCAGCGGCAGGTAACAGTGACCAGTTATGATGCCACCAACTCTCAGCAAGACTACATTTTTGATCACAGCAATTTTCATCTTGAACCCGGCGAGTATGAAGTCGTTATCAGTTTAACGGATGCGAACACGAAGCAGTCGTATGCGATACGGCAAAAAGTGCTTTTGAAGGATTTTAGCGAGCGTACATTTAGTTTGAGTGATATCACACTTACCAATAATGTTGAGGTTGATTCATTAGGCGTGAAAAGCATCAAACCCATCATTTCCAGCTTCGTACGAACCGTAGGAAACGAGTTGTTTGCCTATTTTGAAGTTTATACGGATACTGTTCTGGATAAGATGCTTAAGTATGAGTATAAAATAATCAATTCTGATAGGAAAGTCGTGGAAAAGAACGTTTACGAACGGCGTCTGAATTTGAAGCGTACGCTGGAATATTTTAAAATCGATAAGAATAAACTGGGACACGGAGTATACAGCATCGTCATCAATGCCCAATATGGTTCCAATAAGGACGAGATAAGGAAGAGTTTTGCCCTGAGGTGGGCTGGAATGCCTGCATCGATTGTGGACATAAAAAAAGCCACGGAGCAATTAAAATATATCGCGACAAAGAAGGAAATTGATATCATAAAGAAGGCAGCGAAATCAGATCGATTGAAGGAGTTTGAGAAGTTTTGGAATAAAAAAGATCCCACTCCCGGAACGGCACGCAACGAATTGATGGATGTATATTATGGACGTATCGACTATTCAAATAAGAATTTTGGTGGTTTTAGAGAGGGCTGGAAATCGGATATGGGGATGATCTATATTATTTTTGGTCCTCCGAACGATATTGAACGGCATCCTTTCGAACGCGGAGATAAACCATCTGAAATATGGTATTATTATAATCTCAATCGATACTTTTACTTTTATGATGAGACAGGTTTTGGGGAGTACCTGTTGGTAAATCCTGACTGGCGAAATATGCCTAAAGACGGTATCTATTATTAACATGTTTTGATTCGGACATCGCATCGACACACTATTGTAAGGACTTACCATGATAAAAAACATAATTAAGCCGTGTGAATTAAAAGCAGGGGATAAAATAGGAATTATCTCACCGGCGAGCAAGCCCTCGGATATGGAATTAGTCGTGAAGGGGATGGACTATTTAAGAAGTAGAAATTTTGAACCGCTTTCGGGGAAATACGTCTTTGAGCAGCGGGGATATTTAGCGGGTAAAGACGAGGATCGGATAACCGATCTGAACGATATGTTTCGATCCAAAGACATAAAAGCCATCATCTGTTCACGGGGTGGGTACGGTGCCCCGAGGATTTTGGATCAGCTCGATTTCAGGAGCATCAAGAGAAATCCGAAGATATTTATCGGTTACAGCGATATCACGACGCTTGGATTAGGTATTTTTGCGCGAACGGGATTGGTGACCTTTTCTGGCCCCATGGTGGCCGTTGAGATGGGAAAAGGGATACACCCGTTTACTGAAATGAGTCTCTGGAACCAGGTGTTATCCCCCAAAGACACGATAATTCTTTACAATCCGGATGATCGACCGATCGACATATTGAAAGAGGGTGTTGGCGAGGGAAGATTGATCGTCGGCTGTTTGTCCGTGATGATGGGGCTTTTCGGAACACGCTATATGCCGGATCTGAAAGGTGCTATTCTGGTAATTGAAGATATAGATGAAGATCCGTATCGTATCGATCGCTATTTTGCTCAAATGAAGTTGTCGGGTGTTTTCAACGCGATAAACGGACTGGTGCTGGGCCAGTTTATCGATTGTCATCCCAAAGATGAATCCAAGCCATCACTTTCACTGGAGGATGTTGTGTGGGATTATGTGAAGGATTTGTCGATACCGATCATGGCAAAATTCGCATACGGACATGGAGAAGTCAAACATACATTACCGATCGGCGTCCAAGCGAGGGTTAATACGTACGAGCGGCGATTGGAGTTATTGGAACCGGTGTTATCCTGTTGAGGCGGCAACGTTTATTTTGAGGTTTAGGTGGACCTGATGGAACGCAGAGGGATGGAAATGTGCAGGCAAAAGTGTTACATTTTGCTCATTTTTTTAATGACATGGTCGACAGGCCCGATAATTGCACAGGAAAACAGATTAGACATGGTGGACATTACGACCCTGGATTCTACTATTTTTATCGACATGAAATATGCAACAGCGGACAATTTTTTAGGGGATACTCTGTACTCTGCCAACATCTGTTTGCTTAGACGCGATGTCGCGAATCGGTTAGTAGCAGTACACCGCAAATTACGATCTATCGGATATGGGCTGAAGATATGGGATGCCTATCGTCCGTTAGCAGTTCAGAAAAGGATGTGGGTAAAGCAGCCCTATAAGGGGTTTGTCGCAAATCCGAAATATGGCTCGAATCATAACAGAGGGGCTGCTGTCGATGTCACGTTGGTTGATTCTCTGGGGAATGAGGTTGAAATGCCCACAAAATTCGATGAATTCAGCGCACGAGCAGGGAGCAACTATCCGTCTGTGTCACCCCAGGCGTTGAAGCACAGGAAAATATTGCAAGATGCTATGCGTTACTATGGTTTCACCACGATTAAGTCAGAATGGTGGCATTTTAATGATAGGGATGTTAAAAGTTATCCGGTAATGGACGTTCCTTTGAGAGAGTTTGTAAAATAAGCGAGGACTCAGATGGGCATTTCATTTTTAAAGAATTTTGTCTCCAGTGATATAGCGATCGATTTAGGTACTGCGAACACGTTGATTTACGTTAAAAATAAGGGTATCCTGGTAAACGAACCTTCGGTGGTGGCGATTAAAAAAACGAATCAAGAGATCGTAGCCTATGGGAAACAAGCCAAGGAGATGCTTGGAAGAACTCCGGGTGAGATCCTGACTGTCAGACCATTAATGGATGGAGTGATTGCCGATTTTGAATTAGCCGAAAGGATGATTCGCTATTTTATTAATCGGGTCAAAATGAACAGAATGTTCCGGCCCAGAATTGTCATTGCCATTCCTTCGGGTATAACCGATGTGGAAAAACGCGCGGTGCGCGATACGGCGGAGCATGTTGGTGCCCGAGAGGTGTATCTGGTAGCAGAACCGATGGCTGCTGCTATCGGAGTGGGTCTGCCGATTAATGAACCTGTTGGTAGCATGATCATTGACATCGGAGGTGGCACGACTGAAATCGCCGTCATCGCATTATCTGGTATCGTCAATGATACATCCATTCGAATTGCAGGCGATGAGATGACGGATGCGATCGTACAATATTTTAAACGAAAATATAATCTGTTGATTGGTCTGAACACCGCTGAAATCATCAAATGCACTATCGGTTCAGCGGGATCCAAGGTAGAAAAAGCGTCTATGACCGTTAAGGGTCGTGACCTTGTTGCAGGTGTACCCAAGACCATTGAAATTACGTCCGAAGAAGTAAGAGAAGCCTTATCAGAGAGTGTTAATGCCATTGTTGAAGCGGTTAAACTCTGTCTGGAACAGACACCGCCAGAACTTGCAGCCGATATACTCGATAGAGGTATCATTTTAACCGGTGGCGGAGCGTTACTCAAAGGTCTTGACGAGAGATTGCGACAGGAAACGAATCTGCCTATTGTCCTCAGCGAAGATCCGTTAACGTGCGTTGTCCGCGGCGCAGGAAAAATTTTAGATGATCTGACCAGTTTTCAGAAAGTGCTTGTAAAGACCAGAAAAGAATATTTTACATAAAATGAGATACTATTCACAATATCTTTACGATCTAAAAGAATTTCTTGTGTTATTTCTATGCATTTTTATATCCCTGCTATTAATCTACTCGAACGATAACGATTATATTAATTCGATCAAAGTAACTGCTTTGCAGGGTCGGGGATTCTTAAGGCAGCATCTGTTTATTACTCCTGAATTTTCAGAGAAGAGAAAATTAGAGGAGCAGGTTCAATTTTTAAGAATTCAGAATACACGGCTGGCGCTCGAGACCAGTGGTATGCGTAATGCGATCGTAGAAAATCAGCGCCTAAGGCAGCTTATATCGTTCATACGTGAGAGCGATTATTCCTTTACTGTCGCAAGGGTGCTTAGTGTCGATAAGATGGGATTTATGAATCAACTCATATTGGATGTCGGCAAAGATCAGAGTATGGAGAAGGGTATGCCCATCGTGTTGCCTGAGGGGATGATCGGAAGAATATACGAGGTGACGGATGATTACTCAATCGGCCAACTCTTATTCGATAAAAATTTTAGAATCAGTGTAAAAATTTTACGTAACAATGTGAAAGGCATATTAACATGGGAGGAAGGAAACACCATGTTGATGACTCAAGTTGCCAATCGCGCTGATATACTGGTTGCAGATTCAGTGGTCACATCAGGATTCAGCAGAATATTTCCTGAGGGGATATATGTCGGACGCGTGACCGCAGCAGAGAACTCCAGGCGCAGTTTGTTCATGGATATAAGAGTGAAACCTGACGTTGATGTCTCTCAATTAGAGGAAGTACTGATCTTAACAAGTCATGACAGAAAGAATCAAGTCGCCGAATGAACTATTTAATGTATATTATTGTCTATTTCGTCGTATTGGTTTTTGAAAATAGTTTAATTCATTTAATATCGATTAACGGGGTAGTACCTGATCTTTCAATTATTTTCTTAATTTTTTTCAGTCTTAAAGAAAGTCAGATCAAGTCGACTGTTGCTGGATTTTTAATCGGTCTGATTCAGGATATTTTTTCTTTTGATTTGATCGGTTTATCTTCACTTTGCAAGTCGATTACAGGGTTCATCGCATCTTATTTTAAGCGTACAGAGCAGAGATATACCACGTCTCGTATTGCCCTGATCGTGTTCGTCACTTCCCTGGTTCACAACATTCTTTACCAAATCATCATCTCCGTAGGGACTCATTTCAGGATCGAAAAAATAATATTTCATACTTCGCTTCCTGGGGCAATATACACTGCTGTTTTCGCAGTAATAGTCAACTTGATGTTATATAGAATGATTTGGTCACGTCAACCTTAATCTATCCGATCGGACATCGTTTTAATGGAATATGATACTCTGATTAAAAGAAGGCTAATTTTCACTGTTGCATTCAGTCTATCATTTTTTATCTTGATGACACGATTCTTTTATCTGCAGATTTACAAACAGGATAAGTATATTCGTGAATCAGAGAAAAACAGAATCAGAGAGGTCATGTTACAGCCGACGCGTGGACTCATTTACGATTGCGACGGTGAGATTCTGGTAGATAACATTCCATCTTATTCTGTGTATGCCATTCCTTTTGAAGTACAAAATGCCGACACCGTCCTGGAATTATTGAGTGAGATCATCGATATCCCGATGATTGAAATGAAGTCAATAATTGCTAAACACAAGGGATCTCTCTTTTCTCCGGTCAAGTTGAAACGCATGATTAATTTTGATATGTTGTCGAAGATCGAAGAGAGCAGGTTGGAATTACCCGGGATCATATACGATATCGAGCCGAGGCGGTTTTACCCTTCAGTCGTTCGCGCTCCTCATCTATTCGGCTATCTGGGAGAGATCAGCACGAAGGAATTAGAGGACGATGCAGGCAGAAAATATCAACCAGGTGATATCATCGGGAAAAAAGGTCTTGAACGAGTATATGATGAGCAACTGAAGGGAGTTCGAGGTTATCGTTATATCGAGGTGGATGCGCTGGGACGTGAGGTAAGATCGTTGAATTCGAGGCCGGAAATTCTACCGATACCGGGGAAGAATTTACATCTTTCGATCGATAAGAAATTACAAAGCTTCCTCGAAAGCAGGATGGATTCACTGAGAGGAGGTGCTGTTGTTGTTGATTGTGATAATGGTGAAATTTTGGCCCTGGTCAGTAAACCGGATTATGATCCGGAGATGTTTACGAAACCCATAACACAGGATTTGTGGGATAGACTCCTGAACGATCCGGATAAACCTCTCTATGACAGAATGGTACAGAGTATTTATCCGCCGGGGTCTACGTACAAACTGGTTTTAGCTACCGCTGCGCTGGAAACAGGAACCATTGATCAACATTGGCGTAGCACCTGTTTCGGTACTTATCGTTTCGGACGACGAAATTTTGACTGCTGGAAATTAGAAGGTCATGGTGAATTGGACCTGCTCGGTGCTATCGAACAGTCCTGTAATGTCTATTTCTACAAATTAGGATTACGACTGGGTCTGGATTATTGGTCAGAATTTTCGACGAGGCTTCGCATGGGCATAAAGACTGATATCGATCTGTACGAAGAGAACAGCGGAATCATACCATCCACATCCTATTTTGATATGAAATACGGACAGGGAAAATGGTCGAAGGGATTGGTACTCAATCTTGCGGTGGGACAGGGTGATATGTTGATCACACCGCTGCAGCTTGCTGCGCTGGCAATGATTATGGCGAACAAAGGTGTCTATCATCCGTTTCACCTGGTCCGATACATTGAAGATCCGATCGATATGAGCAGGCATTACACAGCAATCGATTCGATACAGATCAGTGGTATATCAAAACCGACTTATGATATCGTACGACAGGGGATGTACGGCGTGGTTAATGGTGCGAATGGCACGGCGCGGGTGTGTCGGTTTACCGATATAGAGGTAGCAGGAAAGACAGGTACTGCACAGAATCCACATGGAGAGCCTCATGCATGGTTCATCGGATTCGTTCTTAACCGTAATCCAAAGATCGCATTCTGTGTGCTTGTAGAGAACGGAGGCAGCGGAAGTGCTGATGCTGCCCCGATTGCCAGAGACATCATTAGAACTTTTTATACGAAGTGAACATGTAAATGGAATTCAGACGCTTAAAGATCACATCGTTTGATTACTTGACCTTGATAGTGGTATTAATCCTCGTATTGATTGGGATGGTAGCTATATACAGCAGTACCTACCACATTGATGAAGGCTCTGTATTAAAATCAAATTTTTCAAAACAGCTGATCTGGATTTCGATTTCTCTGATCTTTATGATCGCTATCATATTTATTGATCCAAAATATTTACGCATGTTTTCCTACACGATTTACGGGATTACGATATTTTTGCTGCTCCTTACCTACCTGTTTCCACCCTCAGCTGGTGTACAACGGTGGATCAGTATCGGGTCTTTCCAATTTCAACCATCTGAGTTTGCTAAAATAGGTGCTTTGCTGGCGTTAGCGAAATATCTCTCTGAGGAGAGACGAAATCTGAATGCATTCAAAGACATCGTCATGGCTTTCCTGATTGTGTTGATACCATTTTTACTCATTGTCAGACAACCTGATCTGGGGACCTCACTCGTATTTGTAGGCTTCATCTTACCCGTGTTATACTGGGCAGGTCTACCGACGTTTCTTCTTGTTGCCATTTTAGCGCCGTTCATCAGTTTGATATCCGCGTTTAATTTTTATACTTTTTTTGTTGCAATGATTATTTTTATGTTTATATTTTATATGTTTCGGCGAGGCCTTCAATTTGTTATTTTCAATATGCTGTTGAATATTGGAGTGGGTTTGATAACTCCGATCATCTGGAGTAAGCTGCATCAATATCAGCGTCACAGGATTCTAACCTACTTAGGAATCGAGCTTGATATTCAGGGTACTGGCTACCAGGTAATTCAATCGAAGGTCGCGGTCGGTTCCGGAGGATTATGGGGGAAGGGTTTTCTCGAAGGGACGCAGACTCAATTACGCTTTTTACCCGCACAGCACACTGATTTTATCTTCTCGGTGATCGCTGAGGAGTTTGGATTTATTGGTATTTCATTTATTCTGTTGCTGTTTATTTTCATTATATTACGAGGTATATTTATAGCATCAAAAGCACGATCGAAATTCAGCAGTCTTATTTCCATCGGAGCGACCACGATCATTGGCCTTCATGTGATGATTAATGTTGGGATGACAGTTGGGATCATGCCTGTAACCGGAATACCCTTACCGTTGATCAGTTACGGCGGCTCATCACTCATGACATCGATGCTGCTAATTGGTCTGATAATTAATACTTCTATACGACGGTATAGATATTAACTTTCTGTATTTTAATTTAAAAGCGAGGGAGAAAAGTGTACCCGACTCTATTTAAAATTGGTTCATTGGAGATTCACAGCTACGGTTTATTGTTAGCGTTATCCTTTTTGTTCGGAATTATATTAGCGACATACCGTGCGAAAAAGCAGGGAGTGAATCCGGATAAAATCATGGATTTATCGATAATTATCGTGATCAGTGCGATCCTGGGATCACGATTTCTATATGTGATCGCACATCTGGAGGAATTCAGAGGACATTGGCTGGATACGATAAATCCGTTTCAGAGTAATGGGCAGATAGGAATTGCTGGATTGACGATGTTGGGCGGGTTTATTGCTTCTTTGTTGTTTGGAATATTGTATTTGTATATTAAAAAACTGCCGATATTGAAAATATGTGATATTCTCGTACCATCGGTGGGCTTAGGAATTTTTATCACGCGGATCGGATGTTTCCTGAATGGGTGCTGTTACGGGGTGCCGACGAATGTGCCATGGGGAATGATTTTTCCACCCGAATGTGCAGCCGGCTATCATTTTACAGGGATCTCTATTCATCCGGCACAACTCTACTCATCTTTTTATGGTCTGGTGATCTTCGTTGCAACCCTTTTATTAGATCGCAAGAAGAAATTTGATGGTTATTTGCTTTCCTGGTTCCTGATTTTATATGGCATTTCCAGGTTGACGGTCGATTTTTTCCGTTATTATGAGGACAGTATGGTCCTGTTTACGATCGGTGACAATCCGATATCGCTTAATCAGGGGATTAGTTTCATTATGATCATCGCTGGTGTGGCGATGATCGTGTATCATCTGATTAGAATAAACAGAAAAAAAGTCGCACAGGATCTTGATTAAGGTGTAACTCAAAAAAAACCTTGACTTTTGTGATAAACTTTGATAAATTTTAGTAATAACTTAAGTAATCACTTTAAATTAGCAAGAAAGGGAGGAAGAATTGAAATATATATTAAGGATATGTATCGTCCTGCTGCTTGTTTCAATTTTCTCTCTTGAAGTCAACGCGGGTGGTAACAGAGGGAACATCGGGTTAGGATTGCGTCTGGGTGTGATTCGATTTAAAAGTGATTTAGAAAATCCCGCTTTCGGACCCATGGTAATGGGGACTATCAGTTACAATGCCAACGAGTTTATCTCCTTCGGATTTGAGAGTGGTTACGGCATACTCGAAAATGAAGATGATGATAAATTTCAGACAGCCATTGTGCCCTATGAAGTGCATGCAACCTTCAGTTTCTTTCCACTGGGCCGAGTTAATCCATATGCGCTTTTCGGCGGAGGTGGTGTTTATTGGAACGCAACATATGATGGGAAGACGATCCGGGATGACTTTTCTAACGAACTTCAAGAGAAATATGATTCGTTTTTTAAATTTGGAGCAGGTCTCGAGGTTCTCTTGAATAACTCAAGAAATCTTTATCTTGATATTGGAGCGACGTACCGCTATTCATTGACGGACATGTTAGACCAGGATTATTCCGGCAATTTAAACGATGCGGTTTACGATTTTCATGCGGGTTTGACCTATTATTTCAGAACGAACAGGGCGGGCGACCGTGATAATGATGGTATTCCGGATGAGTTGGATCTATCGCCGACTCAGCGTGAGGATCATGATGGATATCTTGATCATGATGGCAAACCGGAGGGGATACCACCATTAGCCAGTGTACAGAAGAGCGAGAATTTTATCGAAACTTCAGAAGACAACAGCCCACCGGTTGTTATTCATACCCCGTTACGGGTCGTCGAGAGCGATCGAAATATTAAGATCAATGCTGAAATATATGAGAATAATGATCTTAAAATCGCGGCTTTGCTCTATCGCCCTCAGAATTTCTATCGGTGGAACGTCATCCGATTAAACAATATCGAAGGAGTTCTATATGAGGGTATCATTCCTAAAGACGAAGTACGGGAGCAGGGAATCGAATATTGCGTGATTGCTGTCGACAGAGCTGTAAGCGGCATCGGGTATAGTGGCCTCCCCAAGAGGCCTAATCGTGTCAAGGTAATTGGTAATACAACTTTCTGGCGAATTGTCAATGGAGTCGCTGCGTTAACAACGTGGGGGACAGCCGGATACTTAATTTCGAAAGAACAAAATTAGCGAGGGTGGATAAATGAAATCATTAACTTTAAAATTTGTCTATGTTGTTTTCGTATACATCGTTGTGTTCGGATGTGCTTCTGGTAAGAGAGTGGCTGATATTGATGATACAGGCGATACCGGTACGGAGAGCCTTGATGATTTTTACGGTGTATCCAACGATGAAGAATCAAGCGCCCTGGATAGTGATGAAGATGAAGTTTTGAAATTGCTCGGCATAAAGAAGGAAGAAAGTAACATCACAGAGGACACAACCAGTTTGCCACAAGAGGACCTGACCTATTGGAAGAATAAATCGACGGAATTAGAGAGACAGATTTCGGAAAAGGAGATGGAGATCGATCGACTTCAAACCGAGTTAGCGGAGAAGGATAAGAAATTAGAGCAACAGCCTTCGGTATCGACATCATCCGCTAAGGCGACGCAGTATACACCATCAGGCGATTTCACCCAGGATTATCAAGTCGCTCTAAGTGAATATAATAACAGAAACTATAAGGGCGCCATCGATATTTTCGAATCGCTGTTGATGCGTGATAGCAATAATTCTCTGGCCGATAACTGTCGTTATTGGATTGGGGAATCCTATTACGGGCTGGGAAATTATAAACAAGCTATCGTTGAATTTGAAAAGGTTTTATCCTATGAAGATTCCAATAAAAAGGATGATGCGCAGCTTAAATTAGGTATTTCCTACATGAAAGAGGGGGATCGGGTGAAAGCACGTGAAGAATTTCAACGCTTAATATCCAATTTCCCTGATAGTGAGTATGTATCCAAAGCGCAGAATTATTTATCGAATTTGTGATATCAGGAGAGCGTTGCGATTCAGATGATTCACATCGTCATGATGATGGGTTATATCATAATATGGGTCGAAGCTGGAGGGATTAAATCCTTTCCAGCTTTATTTTTATATTGATTATGATATATAAAAATCATATATTATGCTTTCTGTCCAGCAATCCGAACCAGCTTGGATGAATAGAATGCATGATAATCGTAATATGCGTCCGGAAATTAGAAAAGATCCTTTGAGCAATCGATGGATCATTATATCAAAAGTTAGGTCGATGCGCCCCAACGCATGGATTACCACACGGCATAAGTCGGCTGATCTCATCTGCCCATTTTGTCCCGGCAATGAATCCGAAACTCCGCCCGAAGTTTACGCGATAAGAAAACCTGATACTAAACCCAATAAACCTGGCTGGAGTATACGAGTTATCTCAAATAAGTATCCGGCTCTAATCATTGAAGGAGAAATCAATCCAATCAGTAATCGACTCTATGAGAAAATGGGGGGAGTTGGTGCGCATGAGGTGTTGATAGAGACTTCACACCATGATCTTGACCTTACGTCGATGTCGCGAAAGCATGTGGCGAATATTTTCTGGGTCATCCGGGAGCGTTTTCTGGATTTGAGCAGGGACAAGCGGTTTCAGTTCATCATTGCTTTTAAGAATCACGGCAAGCTGGCTGGAGCTTCGATCGATCATCCACATTTTCAAATCATCGCTATCCCATTGATTCCAAAGCAGGTAGAGGAGGAGTTGGATGGTGCCAGGCAATATTATTTAAAAAATTCTCATTGTATTTTTTGTGATATCATCGACCAGGAGCTGATGATCTCCAGCCGCCTCGTAACGCAGACCAGGCATTTTATAGCGATCGAGCCCTATGCGGCGCGATCACCCTATGAGACGTGGATCGTTCCACGAAGCCATCAGTGTCGTTTCCAGGAGATATCGTATGAATTGACATCGGATCTAGCTGATATCGTGAAAATAACACTGCATGCGATGAATCAATCAATAGGAAAACCTGCATTTAATCTCGTACTGCATACATCGCCTCTGATAAAACCAGATTACCCTGAATATCACTGGCATTTAGAAATTATTCCTAAATTGATGAACTTTGCTGGTTTTGAAATAGGAACTGGCTATCACATCAATCCGATTCCGCCGGAAGAAGCTGCGGCAAAGCTTCGAGAGGCAGTTCATCAGCATAGCTTTTAATATAGATTAAAAAAAGAGGTCTCTGTGAAAGAGAAAATAAACGTTTTATTTATCTCATCGGAAATAGCGCCTTTTGCAAAAACCGGTGGACTCGCCGATGTTTGCGGTACCTTACCCTATTACTTAGCTAAGGAAGGTGTGAATATTCGTTTAATGATGCCTTATTACGGCTTTATTGATCAAGAAAAATATAACATAGATCCATTGCCGATCCTAAAGTTGAGCGTCCACATCGGAAATACACCCATAGAATTTCAATTGTATCAGGGTTTACTTACCGACGATGCGATTCGTATCTATTTTATCAGGAACGATGCGTATTATCATCGAGAATCGATATATGTTAATCCTGAAAACGGTAGAGATTGGGAAGATAATGTGGAGAGATTTGTCCTCCTGAGCAAAGCAGCTTTAGAGATCATCCAACACATCGAATTTGTGCCTGACATCATTCATGTGAACGACTGGCAGACAGGCTTATTGCCTTTATACTTGAGTGAACACTATAAGCAACAGGCGCCTTATACACACATTAAAACACTCATGAGCATTCATAATATAGCATACCAGGGGATCTTCGAAATCGAAAAGTTCGAGCAATTAGGTTTACCCGCGATCTATTTGAAATTCGGCAGCGGTCTTGAATTCTGGGGAAGGTTGAATTTTCTCAAGGCCGGTATAGTTTACGCGGATTTACTGAACACGGTAAGTAAGACGTACGCCCAGGAAATTCAAAAGAGCGAGGAGTTTGGGTATGGTCTCGAGGGAATTCTGGCCGAACGGAAGAATGATTTATACGGAATCCTCAACGGGATGGATAACAGCGAATGGGATCCGCGTATCGATGAGCACATTCATGTTAATTATGATGTTTCATCCATCGAGCGTAAGAAAGAGAACAAGAGGTATCTTCTGAAAACGATTAACATGAATGATAATGATCATTACCCGCTTATCGGGTTAATTTCCAGGCTCGTCGATCAGAAGGGGATCGATCTGATCCAGGACAGAATCAATGAACTTCTTGAATTGAACATCAAAATGATCATTCTGGGTACGGGTGAAGAAAAATATCATCGATTTTTTCAAAAAGTACAACAGACATATCCAGATAAGGTAGCTGTATTTCTGGAGTTTAATAATAAACTGGCGCATCAGATCGAAGCGGGAAGTGATATGTTTCTCATGCCATCGAAATATGAACCCTGTGGTCTCAATCAAATGTATAGCCTGAGGTACGGAACGGTGCCCATCGTGCGGGAGACAGGAGGCCTGGCGGATACGGTCAAGGATTTCGACCCGATAACGAAAAAAGGGAACGGTTTTGTTTTCAGTCAGTATGACTCGAAGGAATTACTATCTACCGTCAAGCGAGCGATTCGTTATTTTCAAAAGCCCGACGTATGGAAGATTATCATGGAAAACGGGATGTCAACAGATTTTTCCTGGAATAGATCGGCCATTGAATATATAAAACTTTACAATAAAATGTTGGAAGTAAGTTAAATAAAATGTTGAGTTTGCTTGTTTCATGATGCAACATTGTTTCGAATCAGTACATCGATCTGTAAATTTGAGCGGCGAGCAGATAACACCAAGAATATAATTAATAAACGGGTTACAAGGGTATGAGCGGTATGGCACTGAATTTGCAATTTGGTTGGTGTTAAACGATACTCCTTGCCCAAAACCGTTCATGTGATACAGTCAAGCAGAGGTAAATAAAATCGATGCAAGGAATAGAAGTTACTGTTAACAAGGTTGGAGCGAAGGGGACTATCGCTTTTGTAAAAGTTAAGGGATACGTTGATACGACGACATCCAGTGAATTATATGGAGTATTGGCAAATCTTCTAAATTCAGGGATGTACCAATTCGTCGTTGATATGGGAGGTGTCAATTATATCAGCAGTGCAGGTTGGGGAGTATTTGTAGGTGAGATAAGAGGAATTCGCGAACAAGGTGGTGATTTAAAGATCGTTCAGATGACCCCCGATGTCTATGAAGTGTTTGCCATGCTGGAATTTAACAAGATCCTGGAATATTATGAAACTGTCGAGGAAGCGATCAATGATTTTGATATTAGTTTGGGGCTTGATATTACACGAAGTAGCGAGCGAAAGCCGATTCAGATCAAGAGAGACGACGTTACGATAGCTTCGCCGCATTTAAAAAATATTGATCGCAAGACGGATAAAGAGAAAGATAGACGACTAAAGAAATGGTCCAATTCGGTAAAGCCAAAAATCAATGAGGCGCAACTACCGCTCGTAGAAAAAATAAAAACCATCATTGTCGATGATCCTAATAGATCGATTCTGGACATCAAACGCACGCTTAATACCCAACGATTTGGCAATCAGAAAGTCGGCTACCTGAAATTAAGAAGCATTCTAAAAGAGTACAATTTGGAAACGAAAGAGTTGAGATACCGTTTTTATCGATCACGTTAATAGCATAACATATGTTCAATTTTTCCCCCAAAGCCCCACCAATGTACGTGTATGTTCTATAGGAAGATGGGGCTTTTTTTTAAGCGTAAAATCAATCACAAACTAATCATAGGAAATAACATGAAGTTGTTGAACAAAATTAGACTCGTGAAGATCATCTCCCTGCTCATACTGATCTCCTTCATTAGCACCCAGACTGCGTTTGCGATGCAGACGGCAACCCGATCCCGTTACAATATATTCCATCCGGGTGATGCCATACAGATCAGTATCATGGAGATCATGGATTATCAAACTGCGAGAGGGGGATCCAGCTTAGCAATAAATGATACGTATTCGATAAGCCGTAAGGGCGTCATCTTTATGCCCCTGGTCGGTGAAGTCAAAGTCGTAGGACATAATGAACAAAGTTTGACCGAGGAATTAGCCGAAAAGTTTAGTCCCTATTTTAAAGAACCCTTTATCACCGTCATACCGATGATACGAGTTACGTTGATGGGGGCGTTCAACAAACCGGGCTCATACCGGATCGATCCCAATGAATCGTTATGGGAATTGATCGATATGGCCGATGGTCCGGATTCCGACTGTGATCTTGAATCCATTTCCGTGAAACGAGGCGGTGAATTGGTGATTGAGAATTTATTAACGAGTTTTGAAAAGGGATATTCGCTGGAAGAAATAGGCGTTCGATCAGGTGATCAAATAATCGCTGAGTATCAGAGTCACTTTGGGCTCAGGGAAATCCTGGATTGGGCAAAATTTGGAATCACATTAGTCGTACTGTACTTGCAAATTCAGCAATATTCTGATTAAATTATCGTTTATCGGGAGCAATGACAATGGAAGATCTTTTCTATGAGGATAATGGGCAGCAAGAAGAAGAAGGCTTTGATATAAGCAAATATATACATATTATTTTTAAGAGAAAATGGATTATCGCGTCTATTTTCATTTTGATAACGATCCCCTGGTATTTTTATTTAAAGAGTTTACCACCTACCTACGAGGCGTTCTGCGACATCGAGTTCAGGAGTCTTGAAGGTAGTACTGAAAACATCATCAGTGAGAGTCGCATTATCAAACTGCGGAGCCGATCCTTTGCTGAAAAAGTGGTGGCACAGCTCGGTCTGACATTGGACGTGAAAGAAAAAGAGCAGGATTTGAATCGCCATCAGTTGTTTGAAGAGTTCAGTACGACCATGGATCCGCGAGTCGGTGAATATCTGTTCCAACGGGATGATGAAACGACGTTTACTATCCTTTGGGTGGAGAACGATGCACGGCAAATCGTCTACAAGGGGACGATCGCTGAAGCGATTCAGAACGAAATTCAGACGACGTTTGGTTTTAATTTCAAGCTTAATCAATATATTGTTAACCTGCCACGCAAGATCGAATTTTTCATTATGCCGTTTAAATATGCAGTACAGGCTTTCCGAGAACGTACCAACGTAAATTTTAGAGGGATGAATATTCTAAGATTGACGATGTCTGATCGCGATCCGGTATTGGTGGCCAAAATGGTCAATCGTCTTGCTCAAATCTACGTCAATGAAAGTATGTCATTGAAAAGGACCAGTATCGAGGATCAAAAGAAAATTATCGAAGATAAATTGACAATCGCAGAACAGAGTTTATCTGAATCAGAACGAAAACTTAAAGAATTTAAAACGACACACCTGGTGAGCCTGGACGCAGAGACGGAGACCCGAGTCACTGAATTGAATGAAGCGGAAAACAGATTAGAGGCGTACATTAAGCAATTGGCGGACCTGGATGCACTGTTGAGAAAGATCGATTTGACACGGAGTTCTGACCAGGAGCAAGGTAAGTTAAAATATGAATTCAATCAATTGACAGAATTACCTACTTTCAGCACGAACTATAAAATGGGCGCACTTAAGAAGCAATTGCAGGATTTAGAGGACGACTATAACAATCTCACCAGAGGTGTTCTAACGGAACGGCATAAACGAGCGATCGACATCGAAAATGATATTGCATTGCTTTATTTAGAGATAGAAACTGAAGCAAGAAATCATAGAGAAGAGATAATTCGTGAAAAAAATTCAGCAGAACGTGAGATCAACGATTTAAGGTACAAATTAAAACAAAAACTGCCTGAGGATCAGGCCACTCTCATGGTGTTAGAGCGCGAACGCAGGTCGGACGAGGAGATATATCGTCAATTGAAATCGCAATCACAACTCGCTGCTATATCAGAAGCCGTGGAAACAGAATCGATCGATATCCTGGATCCGGCGATCGTGCCGGATTATCCAGTGAACAGGGATAAACAGAAGAAAGGTTTACTGGGCGCTATGTTTGCTCTGGCTCTCGGATTTGGTGTGGCTTTTGGTCTGGAATTTCTGGATAAAAGCATTAAGACCGTGGAGGACGTGAAAAAGTATCTGAAACTTCAGGTATTAGGTACCATCCCCAATGTTAATTTTGAAGATATCGGTGAATATCAGGATAATGAGAAGATGAAACAGATCGATCAGCAGCTCGTGACATACGATTACTCTCCGACGCCCATCGGTGAAGCTTATCGGTCGTTGAGGACGAACCTGGTATTCTCAAAGAACGCAGGTCGGATACAGAGCCTTGTCTTAACCAGCACGTCACCAGGTGACGGCAAATCATTTACTGCCGCTAACCTCGCTATCTCGATGGCACAGCATAGAAGCAATACATTGCTCATCGATGCTGATCTACGACGAGGTGTGTTGCACAATACTTTTGGCGTGCCCAAGGAACCCGGATTTACGAATTACCTGACGAATATGGCCTCTCTTGCCCATATTATCAACGAGACATTGATTCCGAACCTGTCGCTCATCAGCTGCGGATCGTTATTACCCAATCCATCAGAGTTATTGGGATCACATCAAATGAAACGTTTCCTTGATGAAGCGAAGAGAAAGTTTGATTTCATCATTTTCGACAGTCCTCCGCTCAATGCAGCGACCGATGCGATCGTCATCGGTACCCAGGTGGATGCGGTGGTAACCGTGGTCCGCTCCGGTGTGACGAATAGGAACATCGCACGTCAGAAATTAGAATTATTCAAAAATGTCCCTGCCCGCGTGTTGGGTGTCATTCTGAACGGAACAACAGCAGAATTCGGACATGATGGTTACAGTTATTATCACTATTAATTAAAGCAGAGAATCTTAGAATGAAATTTTTAATCACAGGCGGAGCAGGATTCATTGGATCGCATCTGATTGAACGTTTATTGGCAGACGGTCATGACATCGTATGCATCGATAATTTTAACGATTACTACGATCCGAAGATAAAAAGACGTAATCTTTCTACCATCGAGCCGGATAAAGCATTTCGACTCATCGATGGTGATATTCTTGATGAACCGCTATTAGATGCTATTTTCTGTGAAAATAAATTTGACGCGATCGTACACCTGGCTGCGAGAGCAGGAGTCAGGCCATCCGTCGAGCAACCCAAGCTGTATCAGGAGGTGAACATCCGCGGCACGATGAACTTGCTCGATCTGGCTAAAGAACATGGCATTAAAAAATTCGTTATGGCCTCATCGTCCTCTGTGTATGGAAATAATAAAAAGGTTCCGTTTAGTGAACTTGATTTCGTCGATAATCCGATTTCCCCATATGCAGCCACAAAAAAAGCGTGCGAATTGATAGGATACACCTATCATGCCCTGTACGATATGTCGGTCTCCTGTCTGCGATTTTTTACCGTCTACGGCCCCAGACAGCGCCCCGATATGGCCATTCATAAGTTCACCGTGCAAATAGACCAGGATCGCCCGATATACATCTACGGTGATGGGAGTGCCAAAAGAGATTTCACTTTCATCACGGATATTATCGATGGCATTGTGGCGTCGATAGAGAGATGTGACGGATATAATGTCTATAATCTGGGGGAATCGAGAGTCGTCGAATTAATGTACCTGGTGCAACTGATCGAACAGGGCCTGGGCAAGCGGGCTAAGATAATCAAGACCGATCCGCAACCTGGTGATGTAGCCATTACGTATGCGGATATTAGCAAAGCAAAGAGCGAATTGGATTATAGTCCCTCTGTTGCGATTGAACGGGGAATCGAAAAATTTATTGAGTGGTACAAAAATAACAAGTGATTGGCTAAGAAGGTTAATCCATGTTTAAAGAGAAAGAAGCATTTATCACCAACATCATGAAGATGATGGATGCCTTAGTGATCATTTTATCATTTATACTCGCATATTTCGTTGATGATTACATACGATCAATATATAATTTTAGATCCATGGCATACGCCATCGCTCCGAATTTAGAAGGATTAATCTATTTCTCTCAACGAAATTGGCCGATGACCCTGGGGATCGTTCCCATTTGGTTATCGTTGTTATCAATTTTCGGATTTTATAAAGATGTTAGAACCAAAACATTTGATAAGATCTTTCGCGTCATCATTAAAGTCGGCATATTCTCTGTACTGGTACTCAGTAGTATTTTCTTTATCCTGCAGATGAAGCTGACGAGTCGTCTGTTCATTGGTATTTTTACGATTACAACCATGATCCTCCTTCTCCTCGATAAGAAAGTGACTTACAGTATCTTGAATAGCATTCATGAGAAAGGGTTCAATCGGATCAATCTGTTGATCGTTGGTACCGGGAGAAGAGCACAGGAATTTATTCGTGTAGTAAAAATGCACGCGAACTGGGGCTTGAGTATTGTCGGGTTGATCGATGATGAACACGGTTTGTATGGCAAGGAGATCGAGGGTTATCGTGTATTAGGGAGAATTCAGGATATTCCTTTCATATTACATCGCAAGGTGATCGATCGTGTGATATTTGTGGTACCGCGTCTCTGGCTGCATCGGCTGGATGAAGTGATCATGGCGTGTGAACGAGAGGGCATCGCCACATCGATCTCCATGGACCTATATGATTTGCGTATTGCTCATATCCGTCAGACCAATTTTAACGGTTTCCCTTTGTTGGAATTTGAGACATTTCATGCAAAAGAATATGAATTGTTCATCAAGAGAGCGTTCGACATTGTCTTCTCATTGATCATGTTAATGTTATTATCGCCTATTTTCTTAATCACAGGCATCGCGATCAAGCTTGAATCTCGAGGTCCGGTGCTTTTCAAACAGGTACGGTCCGGAATTAACGGACGTAAATTTACGCTTTACAAGTTCCGATCGATGATTTCTGGTGCCGACGTTAAAAAGAAACAATTAGAAGTGATGAATGAAATGGATGGACCCGTGTTCAAGATTAAGCACGATCCGCGCATCACGAAAGTCGGAAAGTTTATTCGTAAATTCAGCATCGATGAATTACCGCAATTTATTAACGTTTTAAAGGGTGATCTAAGTATTGTGGGACCACGTCCCCCTCTGCCGATCGAGGTGGAGATGTACCAATTATGGCAGCGACGACGACTAAGTCTGAAGCCGGGATTGACTTGCATATGGCAGGTGAGCGGAAGAAATAAAATAAAATTTGAACGTTGGATGGAAATGGATTTGGAGTATATCGATAATTGGTCACTATGGTTGGACGCAAAAATATTGTTTAAGACATTTTTCGTTGTCCTCTTTGGCTATGGTGCGCAATAAGTTGTCAGAATTGGAGCTAAATGGATGGATCAGACTCTTTAAACTCTTCATCTTCTCCAGAAATTAGTTTCATGTTCTGTATTCAATACTCCGTCGTAGAAATATAAAATCAGGGAATAAATAATCGGGTCATATTTTTTATGGAGGTTTTATGCAAATTACGATTGTCGGGACAGGCTATGTTGGATTGGTTACAGGAACTTGTCTTGCAGATTTTGGGAATACGGTGCATTGCGTGGATATTAATAAAGAAAAAATTTTAATGCTGCAGAACGGTAAATTACCCATATATGAACCAGGCCTGGATCTACTGGTGAAAAAAAATGTGGATGAGGGTCGCTTGATGTTTTCGACGGACATCGAAGAGGCGATTAAAAAATCGCTCGTGATTTTCATCGCCGTAGGAACCCCACCCAAGGAGGATGGATCAGCAGATCTCAAATATGTGGAACGGGTGGCAAAAGATGTCGCGCAGCATATCAACGGATATAAAGTAATAGTCAACAAGAGTACAGTGCCCGTTGGTTCTGGCAGGTGGATCAAACGTGTCATCGAGGAAAATATTAAGTCCCCGGTCAGTTTCAGCGTTGTTTCGAATCCTGAATTTTTACGCGAAGGTTCAGCCATCGAAGACTTCATGAGACCCAATCGCGTCGTCATCGGATCAGATGATGAACAGGCCAGCGCTATTATGCAAGACCTTTACAGTCCCTTATATTTGATCGAAACGCCATTCGTACTGACGAATATAGAATCGGCAGAGTTAATTAAATATGCCTCCAATGCTTTTTTAGCAGTCAAGATCTCATATATTAATGAAATAGCGCGACTCTGTGAGCGGGTTGGTGCGGACGTACACGATGTAGCCAAAGGCATGGGCCTGGATAATCGCATTGGACGCAAATTTTTACATCCCGGACCCGGCTATGGCGGTTCATGCTTTCCCAAAGACACACGTGCCATCGTTCAGACAGCTAAAGAGAAAAATTACGATTTTAAAATCGTCCAGTCGGCTATTGAAGTCAACGAAGAGCAGAAAATTCTCATGATCGAGAAAATAAGCACGGCCATAGGGTCAGTCGTCGGGAAGACGATCGCGGTGCTTGGATTATCGTTTAAACCGAATACCGATGATATGAGGGAAGCCGCGGCAATTACTGTTTTGAACGGACTTACGGCGCAGGGCGCTAAAATTAGAGCGTTCGATCCTGTCGCCATGGACGAAGCACGCAAGGTGCTTCCGGATATCACTTATTGTAAAGACACGTTCGAAGCAGCCACCGATGCGGATGCTTTAGTGTTTCTAACGGAATGGAACCAATTTAGAAGTCTGGATTTGCAAAAAATTAAAAAACTATTGAAAAAACCGGTCATTATCGATTTAAGAAATATCTATGAACCAATCAAAATGAAGGAGATGGGTTTCGATTACCACAGCGTGGGCCGTTAAAGTAGATAGAAATCGAAATAGGATCGATGTAACGCGGAAGCTGTATCAAAAGTCCCATCTGGTTACATCATGACAGGCAAAATAAATAGTCGTATGAGCCTGTTTATTGGTGTACAATGACCGTTTTAACTACTGATGATACAAGCCCCCCTCCCGCTGCGCTTCGCTGCGTGGAATGTAGCGTCAGATGATCGTTTCCTCACAAATAACGTTCGGTCAGGATCATCAGACGCGATGCATAGTGGATAAAGCAACCAGCACTACATGAAAGGATGATAAACTATGAAAATATTGATGATAGCACCGCAGCCGTTTTTTCAGCCAAGGGGAACTCCCATCAGTGTGTTACATCGCTTGAATACGCTTTCACGATTAGGTCATACCATCGATCTGGTGACCTATCATCTGGGTGAGGATGTCCCGATTCAGAATGTAGTCTATCACCGGATGTTGAAAATCCCCTTTGTGAAGAAGATCAAAATAGGTCCCTCGCCCACCAAGTTGTTTCTGGACGTGTTTCTCTTTTTGAAGACACTGCGATTACTCATCGTGAATCGATATGACGTAGTACATTCTCACGAGGAAGCCGGCTTCTTCGGTACCTTGCTGGCAAAATTATTTCATGTCAAACACCTTTACGACATGCACTCCAGCCTACCGCAGCAGCTAACAAATTTTAAATTTTCAAAATTCAAACCATTGATTAAACTATTCGAATTTCTTGAGAACAGTACGATAACAAACTCGCATGCGGTGATCACTATCTGTCCTGAACTCTACAACTACGTTCATGCAAAATTCCCCTCGAAACCGCAGATGCTGATCGAAAACGTGGCTGATAACAGCATGGTCTTCGATACGAATAAAAAACAAATCTCGGATATCCGTGGCAGTCGTAATTTAAAGGATAAAACGATCATTCTTTATTCCGGTACTCTCGAGCCCTATCAAGGGATCGATTTGCTGATCGAAGCGAGCAATATCGTCCTGCAACAACATCAGGAAGTTACATTCATGGTGGTGGGGGGACATACGGAGCAAATAGAGAAATATCAGGACATGGTGCGCCAAAAGGGAATCGCTCCGTCATTTGTCTTTATCGGACAGGTCAAACCCGATGAGGTGAAGTATTATCTCGATGCGGCAGATATTTTGGTAACTCCGCGTATTGAAGGGAATAATACGCCCTTAAAAATATATGAATATTTAAGGTCAGGTAAACCTGTGGTCGCGACCAATCACATCACACATACCCAGGTGCTCAACGATGACGTTTCTGTGCTCACCGATATCGATGCGAAGGCGTTTGCAAGCGGTATAATCAAGATATTAACTGATACGAAGTTAAAAGATAACATCGTAGTCAACGCACTTAAATTATCGCAAGAAAAATACAGCTATGACGCCTATGTAAAGAAGACGATGGCGATCTATGAAGTTCTGAGCAATAGAAAGTATTAGGAACGGAGCAAGATGAATGTGCGGAATTTGTGGATTAATATATAACGATGTCAGTAAAAGTGTCGATCCGTCGATGATCGGTCGTATGTGTGATACCATAACACACCGAGGCCCTGATGACGTGGGTACATGGGTGGAGGGCAATGTGGGGCTGGGTATGAGGCGGTTGAGCATCATCGATCTGGTAACCGGTAAACAACCGATCAGCAATGAAGATGATACGACATGGATTGTATTCAACGGCGAAATATATAACCACGATGAACTGCGTCGACAGTTACAAGCGAAGGGACATAAGTTTAAGACCAAAACGGACACGGAAGCCATTTTGCATGCTTACGAAGAGTATGGTGAGGATTGTCCGGCTAAATTAAACGGCATGTTTGCCTTCGCTATTTGGGATCAGAAGCTGAAAAAGTTGTTCATCGCGCGAGATCGGATTGGGATAAAGCCACTATACTATTTCTATGACCATGAACGATTCATATTTGGTTCCGAAATAAAAGCGATTTTGCAGACGGAGGAGATTCCACGGCGAATCGATTTACAGGCACTCGATAATTTCCTGACATTTGAGTACATACCTGCTCCGCTGAGCATTCTACAGGATGTTAAAAAGTTGATGCCCGGTCATTCGATTTCATTATCAAACCGTCAATTGAAAATTAAAAAATATTGGGAAGTTGAATTCAATCTCAACGAAGCGTCAGAGGCTGAATTCAAGTATCGTATCCGGGAATTACTATCCGATGCCGTAAAGATCAGGTTAATGAGCGATGTTCCGCTCGGTGCGTTTTTAAGCGGAGGGATCGACTCCAGCACCATCGTGGCTTTGATGTCGCAGGTGATGAAACAACCAGTCAAGACGTTTTCGATCGGATTTGAAGATTCGACTTACAACGAGTTAGATTACGCACGACTGATCGCCAGGACGTTTAAGACTGATCATCACGAATTCATCATCAAGCCCAATGCTGTGGAGCTGACTGAGAATTTAATCTATTTTCTCGATGAACCTTTTGGAGATTTTTCAATATTTCCGACTTATTTGGTCTCGAAAATGGCCAGGGAATATGTGACGGTCGTACTATCGGGTGACGGAGGCGATGAGCTGTTTGCCGGTTATGATACCTACATCGCCGACCGCTATTACCGGAAATATTCCATGATTCCTGCATCGATTCGATCGAAGTTCATACCCGGGATTTTAGACAGGGTTCCGCCGTCTTCGCAGAAAAAAGGGATCATCAATAAAATCAAACGTTTCGTCGAGGGATCAACCTTGCCCGAGGATCTCCGGCATGTTCGATGGATGATTTTTCTGCTAGAGCAGGAGAAATCGAAGCTTTACAATAACGATATGAAGTATGGTATTTTAGAAAAGGATCCTTATAAGTTTATTCGAACCTATTTTGCGAATATCGATTATTTAAAGCACGATGCGACGAGTCAGCAACTCTATGTCGATATCAAGACCTATTTAGTGGATGATATCCTCGTAAAGGTCGACAGGATGAGCATGGCCACCTCACTCGAGGCACGTGTCCCCTTCCTGGATTATCGTTTTGTAGAACTGGCGGCGAGTATACCCAGCAATATGAAATTACGTCATCATCAGACGAAATACATCTTGAAAAAGGCCATGGACGACATCCTGCCGCATGATATCCTCTACCGAGGGAAACAGGGGTTTAGTATTCCGATTAAAAATTGGTTGCGCCAGGACCTGAAACCGATGATGACCGATGTCCTGGCGACTGAAAAGATTTCGCGAGAAGGGTTCTTTGATCCTTCATATGTAGAGCAATTGAAGACAGAACATCTGAAAGGAATTAAAAATCATAGTCACCGACTGTGGGCTCTGATGATGTTTGGGATGTGGTTTGATCTGTATATGCGTTAATTAGTATATACGCGAGACGTCTAATTTATCAGGATGAAGGGGAGGAATGGTGATCGTTGAGGGGTAAATTATCGACGTCCGTTTAGTTTATGGATATAGTTACAATTTTTTAATAAATTGAGAAGGTAAAATTATGAAAAGAGATTTAAAGAAACTGGCGAATGAAGAATACGACGTTCTAATCATTGGTGCAGGTATTTACGGAGCGTCTGCGACCTGGGATGCAGCGTTGAGAGGGCTGAAGGTTGCACTCATTGAAAAACAAGATTTTGGACATGCGACTTCGGCAAATAGTCTGAAGATCATGCACGGAGGGTTACGCTATTTACAGACGTTAGATCTGAAGAGAGTGAGAGAATCAATCAGGGAGCGTCGGATTTTGATGCACATCGCTCCAAACCTGGTCTATCCGATGCCGGTCATCATGCCGACTTACAGCTATAAGTTGAAAAGCAGACCCGCTATGTCGTCTGCTCTGTTGGCGAACGATGTTTTGAGTGTGGACAGAAACCGATCGGAAGACCCTCATAAATACATACCCAACGGTTACACCATGTCGTCTAAAAAACTAAGGGAATTGATTCCCGGATATGATAAATATAATTTAAATGGTGGCGCGTTATGGTATGATTGTCAATGTTATAACACCGAACGTCTGTTGCTTTCGTTTATCCTCTCGGCTACTCAGCGCGGTGCAGACGTGGCAAATTATGTGAAGGCCGTGGACTTACTGCAAAAAAATGGTAAAGCCATTGGCGTGCGAGTGGAAGATACGTTGACGGGTGAACACTTTGATATTCGTGCTAAAATGATCGTGAACAATGCAGGGCCGTGGGTCGATGATATCCTGGCGTCAATCAATGGTGCATCGACTACTAAAAAATTCAACCTGTCCACGGCCATGAATCTGGTTGTTAATCGCAATATCACGGGCCAATATGCAGCCGGACTTTCCGGTCCGTACCGACATGTCTTCGAGGATGGACGCGAATACAATGGGTATCGTATCCTATTTTTTGCTCCATGGCGAGATAAAACGATTATCGGTACGAACCATTTGCCTTATTCGGGTAAGCAAGATGGATTTAAGGTGACAGAGGCTGAAATTGAAGAATTCCTCGACGCAGTGAATAATGCACATCCGGGTGCAAATATTAAGAGAGCGGAGGTATCTTACTTCTATTCAGGTTTTCTACCGATGACCGGGACGAATCCAAAAACAGGGGAAGTAAATCTCGTTAAGCATTATAAAATTTATGATCATCAGAAAACAGACAACGTCGATGGCATCGTAAGTGTGGTAGGCGTTAAATATACCACCGCTCGAGACGTTGCCCAGAAGACGATTAATTTAATATGTAAACGATTATCCATCCCAATGAAAAAATCGAATACGGATACCACGCGTCTATACGGGGGCGATATTGATCGATTCGAGGAATTTTTAAATCATAATATCGGTGATGATCCGTACAAACTTGGAGAATCAGCGATAAGTCATCTGACGTATAATTACGGTTCTGCTATCAATGATATTTATTGTTACGGCCAGTCTGATCCATCATGGATGAGGTTTTTACCAGGAACGAATGAAGTCGTCAGAGCCGAGGTGTTGCACGCGGTACGTGAAGAGATGGCGATGAAGCTTTCGGATGTCGTATTGCGGAGAACAGATATAGGATCGGGCGAGAAACCAGGAGACACCACGCTTGTTGAGATAGCAAATATCATGGGTCACGAGCTGGTATGGACGGATGAAAGAGCGAAAGCAGAGATCGAAGAGGTCAAACAGTTGTACGTCCCGGCTTAGATTCATCGAATGTTTATGACGCGAATAAATCAAGACAGGAATTCGATATGAAGAAAAAAGTTCTAGTTACCGGCGCCACCGGGTTTACGGGTGGCTATCTGACGGAAGAGTTGGCAAAACGAGGTTATGAGGTGAGAGCTCTCTCCCTGGCCAACCAAAACGTCGACAAATTAAAAGAGTTAGGTGTAGACGTTGTCATCGGCGACTTAACAAACAAGGAGACATTGATACCGGCTGTAGAAGATGTGGAGATTGTATTTCATATAGCCGCTATCTTCAGAGAGCAAAATGTCCCCAATCAGTATTTTTTTGATGTGAATGTGGGAGGAACGAAAAATTTGTTGGAAGCATCTCTAGCCGCTAACGTCAGGCGTTTCGTGCATTGTAGTACGGTTGGTGTTCAGGGCGAGATAAAAAATCCTCCGGCGAAAGAGAGCGACCCTTATGACCCTGGCGACGTATACCAACGGTCCAAAGTCGAAGGTGAAAAACTGGCTTTGAAATTCTTTAAAGAGAACGCCATCGAAGGGGTCGTGTTCCGACCCGTCGGTATTTATGGACCAGGTGATCTCCGCTTTCTGAAAATATTCAGGTGGGTTAACAGTGGCAAATTTCGTATGATCGGAAAAGGGGACGTCCTGTATCATTTGACGTTTGTCAGGGATTTAGTCGATGGAATCATCCTTTGCGGAGAGAAGAATGAGGCCATTGGTGAAATTTTTACCCTTGGGGGTAATCAATATTTGAAATTGAGTGAATTCGTCAAATTACTCGCCAGCATCCTGGGCGTGCCGGAGCCGAAGGCCAGTATTCCCGTGTGGCCCGTATGGTTAGGTGGATTACTCTGCGAAATCGCTTGCTATCCTTTTCGAATCAATCCACCGATCTATCGCCGCAGGGTCGATTTTTTTATCAAGGACAGGGCTTTCGATATTTCGAAGGCCAAACGACTCCTGGGATATAATCCTAAAGTCGATTTAGTCACTGGTTTGAAAATGACCGCTGATTGGTATCGACAGGAGAATTTGTTATAAGGACATAGAATGAAAAAAGAAACCGTCGAAATTCAAAAAGAGTTGTTTACCGAAAAGAGCTCTGCTCTCAAGAAATATCAGCAACTGATTGTGGGGCGAAGTGGATTGATGCAACTCGTGAAGTATGAATTTATCATGTTAATTGCAAGTTGGGTACCAGGTGCATTGGGATTAGTCTTGCGAAAACTGCTCTATCCGATGTTGCTTAAGAGCGTTGGTAATAATGTTTCGTTTGGTCAGAACGTGGTGCTGCGTCATCCCCATAAGATCACTATCGGTCATAACGTGGTCATAGACGACAATGTGGTCCTTGATGCAAAAGGACAGAATAACATGGGAATTGAAATAGGTGATGGTGTCTTCATCGGCAGAAACACGATATTAAACTGTAAGAATGGTGATATCATCCTGGAAGACCATGTAAATATGGGCTTCAATTGCCAAATATTTTCGGCCAGTTCGGTCAAATTGTCGAAAAATGCATTGATAGCGGCCTATTGTTATCTCATCGGTGGTACCCATACGTTTAAGGATCTCGACAAAGCACCCCTGGAACAGGAACGAGAATCGAAAGGGATCCTGCTAAAGGAGAATATCTGGTTGGGTTCCAATGTGCAGGTCATGGATGGCGTTACCATCGGACGCGACTGTATCATCGGTACCAGCGCTGTGGTCAACAATGATATACCCGATTATTCGATCGCCGTTGGCATTCCTGCCAAAGTGCTTAAGAACAGAAAAGAAGAGAATGTATCATGAAGAAACGAATGTTATATCTCAGTGTTTACGATCCCCATGTCCCGTATACCGGAGCCGGTGTTCGCGGAGGGGAATTTGTGACGAATCTGGCACGTGTTTTCGATATCGATCTCGTCTATCTCGAAGGATCCGGTCACCCTGGTGATCCTGACCTGGAAGAAAAATTTGAATGGCGCGTCACGGGTACACAGTCGAAAAGGAAAATTCCTTTTTCTCAGAAGGATTATTTTATCTTTAGTGATCGCCTATATCAGGAAGCGGAGAAGCTCATTTCGAAACACCACTTTGATATCGTATTGACGGATTATGGCATCAGCGCTATGTACGGGCTCAAACTGAGGCAGAAATATCAGGTTCCGTTCATCTATTGCTCTCATAACATAGAATACAGACAATATCTGGGCAAGGCGAAGCAAGATAAAAGAAGGTACCTGTTCGTACCGCGGGTCTATCATATCGAGAAGAAGGGTGTTAAAAAGTGCTCATTGCTTGTGCCTATTTCTGATGCTGATGCGGAATTTTACAGCAAATGGAAGGATAAATTGCTCATGCACGTCGTTCCGCAGTGCTTCAATGAGTCCATCTATAATCCATACTATGAGGCGCCGAACAATGAGGCAAAGAAGATCCTGTTCTTCGGGAATTACAATATTTCCACCAATCGAGATGCGGTATATGCAGCATGCGATCAGGTCGTCGATCAGGTGGTGGCGCATTATCCTGATGTCAAATTTCAGTTTATCGGTGCCAATCCGCCGAATGACATCAAGCATCCCAATGTGGAGTTTCTGGGATTTGTAGAACATCTGGAGGAATATCTCAAGGGTTGCGATGTGATGATATCACCCATATTAGCGGGATGGGGCATGCCGACAAAAATTATCGAATCACTGGCCTGCGGTAAACCGATCGTAGCGACGGAGGCAGCAGCCAGGGCCGTTCCTAAAAAATATAGAACATTACACATCGTATCTGTCTCGGAATTCGCCGATACAATCGTCAAATTGCTTAAAGAAAACAATCCCGTTGATGCAAGCGACTTCGAACTGCTGAAGCAAGAGTTCACGTGGTCAGGTGCTCTGACCAAATTGGCTGAGAGAATTGAACAAATCATTTAATAAGTAGGACGAGTGAAAAATAAAGAATATAACATAGTCAAAAATTTATTTTTTTCAAGCATCTCTACTCTGACGACGTTCTTTCTGTTTATTCTGCTCACGTTCCTCGGACGAGTTTTGGGGAGTTCAGAATATGGCATCTTTACGACCGCCCTGTCGATTGCCACGATTTTCGAGATGTTCACCGATTTTGGACTCCGCGACATCAGTATCCGAAATGTATCACGTGATAAGAATGAGACTGAAAAATACATAGGAAATTTGCTGGTTTGGAAAATACTCCTTTGTTTGGTCATTTACGTACTGATGCTCGTTATCGTGAATGCGCTGGGATATGAAGGAAGAATCAAGACCATCATATATATTCTTACTGTGTCATCCTTTTTAAAGAATATGAAATATACCTTTCGTATCTTCTTCCAGGCACACGATCAGTTCGGTTGGGATACCATACTCGTCATCATCGAACGCTTAAGTTTACTGGGCTTCGGCCTGGCGGCACTTTTCCGATGGAAGTCGCTCATGCCGTTTACGCTGTGCTTCGTATCGGTCAGATTTATCGACTTCCTTATCACTCTGATCGTGCTTCGATTCAAGATATCCCCGATCAAGATTCATTTCAATTTGAAATTTATGAAGAATCTTCAAATCGAGGCGTTTCCCCTGGGTCTGTTTTTTGTTATTTTGACGTTGTTTTCGTATATCGATACGGTCATGCTATCCTTGATGAGGACATACGCCGAGGTTGGGCTATACAATGCGGCGTTTAAAATATATGAGGGGATCACGATCGTGCCGACCATATTTTGGCTCGTCTTTCTGCCTCGTTTGTCCGAGTTGTATGCGGTCAATCGGGATCATCATCGCGGCCTGGCCATACGCGGCGTGCGATATATGTTTTTTGCCGGTTTGCCGACGCTGACGTATGGAATTATCTTTTCGAGCTTTCTGATTCGTTTCTTTTTCCATCAGGAATTCGAAGGCGCGATCTTGACGTTGCAGATATTGTTTTTCGGTATAGCGTTTCAATATCCTAATTGGATGCTCAACGCAACGCTGATATCGATCAATAAACAGAGAGTGATGATGGTGTTAGGTCTGGTCAGTTTGGTCATTAAAATCGCATTGAACCTCATTCTCATCTCGAGTTACGGGTACAACGGTTCAGCGGTAGCTACGGTCATCTCGGAGTTATTGCTCTTTGCCGGATTATCAATCTATCTCTATTGGCATCGTATTAAATTGCCTATGTTGGAGCTTACGGTGCGACCGCTCGTGGCCTCAGCCACCATCTATATGTTATTTAGAGTATTTCCGATGGTACCGGACATACTTATGATACTCATCACGGCTGCCCTGTATTTATTGCTACTGCTTGTGATGAAAGGATTTTATCCTGATGAAATCGATACGGTCATCAAGAATATTCAGATTTTAGGTAAACGTACAGGTCTCATTAAGCAGCCTGCAGAAAAATAGAATGTTTTGATTCAGGAGCTACTATGATTTGGGGTATATATAACAATGATCCGTCCGAGCATGTCGATGTCGATTCGTTAAATAGGATGAGTACATACGGTGACGGGAAAAGCGGACACATGAATAGTCTGAGCAGAGATCATTTCGGCGTTGGGGTGAGCTCATTACCTCATGTAAGGGATGAAAATGCGACACCGGTGGAAAATGCAGATCATTCGGTTGCAGTGCTGTTTCAAGGTATGATTTATTCCGTAGAGGATAAATCCGACACTCATGTTGCTAAAGAGAAATCGGGTGCCTGCATTATCTTAAAGTTGTATGAATCGTACGGAGTTGATTTTGTTAATAAGTTGAATGGGAAGTTTTCATTTGCCATTATCGATAGAAAAAACGAACGCGTCATCCTATCACGCGATCGATTCGGAATCGAACCCATGTTCTATTATGTGGATGGTAATAAATTACTATTCAGCTCGACGTTGGCTTCCATCGTTAATAGTGGATTGATTAAAAAAGAACTGAATTTTCATGCCATTCATCAATATTTACTCTTCTGTTATAATCCGGCGTTATATACATTTTATAAAAATGTACATAAATTAAGACCAGGACACACGTTGATTTATGAAAAAGGAAATACGAAAATCGAACCGTATTGGTATCTATCGTTCAAAACGGGGAATCAAAAAACCTCAGAGCCGGAGATTGAAGAGACCTTATTGAATCTATTGCAGGAAGCAGTCCGCATACGAGTGGACGATCATCTTACACCCGGTATATTCCTCAGCGGAGGCATGGATTCGAGTACAATGACGGCTCTATCACGATCGTATCTTGATGGTGATCTGCACACTTTTTCATTCAGATGCCGCGGAGAGAGTTTTGACGAGTCCCATTACGCTCAAATCGTCTCTAATCATTATCGCACTATTCATCATGTCAGCGAATACACGGCTAACGATGTCCCTTCAATTCAGGATTTCGTTAAATTGATCGATGAACCGTTTTGTGATGTAGGGATCAATATTGCCTCGTACATTTTAGCCAGGAACGCAGCCGATGTCGTGAACTGCATTTACACGGGAGACGGTGGGGATGAGCTGTTCGGAGGGCATCCCGTGTATCTGGCAGACAAAACAGCCCAGTTCTTTAATTTCCTCCCATCCTTCATACTGAATCCAGCGTTTAGTGTTGGACGATTGCTGCCGGATTCGGAGAAGAAGAAGAATTTGATCGTCAAGATAAAACGATTTTCAGAGAGTTACAGATATCCGAAGGGACTGCTGTCACATCGATGGCGAATCTATTATACCGAAAAAGAGATCAGTAACTTGATCGTACACGATCTGTACCCAAATTTCAATTCGTTCGATCCGTATCAGGTAATATTGAGATTCAATAAAGAAGCCGATGGTCAGGATTTATTGAGTCGATCTATCTACAGCGATTATCAGACGGTGATGGGATTTTATCTGCGGAGAATCGGCATGCTGAAGCATTTCGGTATAGAGGCTCGATTTCCGATGCTGGATCATCGGCTGGTCGAATTCGTCGCAGGTATACCATCTAATTTGAAGATAAAAGGATTTTCAGACTCAAAATACATATTTAAACGAGCGATGGAGCCAGTTTTACCCCATGATATCATATATCGTAAGGATAAACTGGGTCATAGCGTTCCTCTGAAAAATTGGATTCGCGATAATGAAACCGTCAGAACATTTTTTATGGATTGGTTATCGGAATCGGTGATTCGCAAGAGAGGATTTTTTAATTATGATCATGTAAAGACCATGCTCGATGATCATTTGTCGAAGAAGCGGAATAATTCACACCGTCTGTGGGCCATGATTGTTTTGGAACTATGGCTGCGAGAGAATTTGATATGAAAGCGTTATTACAGGATTGGATCTCATTCATATCCGGATATTTGAGAAAAGAATATCCGAAATTTATTTTTAACAAGAGCGTGGATGATGACATACCCGCGTTTGTGTATCATCATGTTCATCATGATGAATTTCGTGATTGCCTGGACCACTTGAAACGGAATAATTACAAGACCCTGAGCGCTGATGAGTGTGAAAACAGGCTGAAGGCTAACGATATGGATCACGATGAGGTGGTCATCACGTTCGATGATGGTACGTCTGATGTGTATGAGATTGTGTTTCCGCTGCTCAAGCAATATGGTCACAAGGCTGTTGTATTTATTATTCCGCGCTGGATCGGTACGAGCGGTATGTTAACGTGGGATCAGGTCATGGAAATGCATGACAGCGGAGTGATCGATTTTCAATCGCATTCCTATTCGCATCAGGCGATATGTATTTCGGATCATATCGCCGATTTTCTGGGACCACATGTGGATAAGGATAAACCCTGGAATCTGCCCATCTGGGAGGGGCGTTATCAGGAGAACGATGAGCTAAACCATCGATTTGGGATGCCCATTTATGAATACGCTTCTCGGTTTTCTGATCATTACCGACTAATCCCCGATGAAGCACTTACGCAAATGTGTATCGACTATGTTAACGGGCATGGGGGAGAGGATTTTTTCAAACAGCCTCACTGGAAGCAAAAGTTAACCGAACAGGTGAACCAATATCGAGCCGCACAACCTGAACATGATGCTTACGAGAGCGATGAGGAAAGAAGAACGCAGATTCAGGACGAGCTGCTCCGATCGAAGAATGTCATTGAAGAACGTTTACAAAATAAACAGGTTAAACATTTTGCATTTCCATGGAACGAGGCAGGCCAGGAGACACTCAAGATTTTACCGATCCTGGGATTCAGTACAGCCTATATAGGTATGAGCAAATTGTCGTCGGAATTAATGGAATTACCTGATCTAAAGGTGATCAGGAGGGTCACGGGCGATTTCATTCGCTGTTTGCCCGGGAAAGGACGTCGTTCATTTTGGGGCGTGCTGCTCTACAAGATGTGGCGCAGGCTTTTCAAAGGTGTGATGTATTGATCAATGGAGATAGTTATGAAGCATGGATCAAGGGTTTCTACCGTTATATTGAATTGGAATAGAAAAGATTATCTATTGGAGTGTATTGCCTCGGTCAAGGCAATGGACTACCCGACTACAGAGATAGTCGTCGTCGATAATGCCTCTACCGATGGTTCCGCTGCGGCCGTGAAAGCGACTTGTCCGGATGTGACGGTGATCGAAAATGACAAGAATTATGGTGCGATCGGTGGGAAGAACATCGGACTGCGTTATGCGATCAATACGGCAGTCGATTACATCTTTATGGTCGATAATGATATCGTATGTTCTGTAGATGCATTGTCGAAGCTCGTATCGATCGCTGATGAGGATCCTGACGCAGGCATGGTGGGCTCGATGATGTACGATCACAGCAAACCGGATATCATCCTCTCAGCCGGCGGTATCATCGACTATACTCAAAACGTATCACGGGGGCGTGGTGACGGAGAAAAGGACATCGGAAGGTTTCAGAACGTCGAAGAGGTCGATTATCTATGGGGTGGCGCATTATTGGTGAGAAAAGAGGTGCTCGCCAAGGTCGGTCTATTTGATGAGAAGTTTGTGGGATACTGGTTCGAGGACACCGATTTGAGTGTACGTGTCCACAAAGCGGGCTATAAGGTATTATTTAATCCTCATTCGAAAGTGTGGCACCGGCCTCATGCCGTAATAGAACAATTTTCATTCCGTAAGAAATACCTGGCCACACGGAACGCCATTCGTTTCATGAAAAAGCATGCGAACAAGCGACAATGGATCAAGTATCTGGGTTACGCGATCGGAGGCTTGCCTTTCGCGTTTATACGAGACCTGGTCGTGTGTCGTGATGTGCGCGGCGTTTGGGGCAAGGCAAAAGGACTTTTCGACGGACTTTTCAATAGACAACGTGCGATCGAACGAGTACTCAATTCGAATTTCAAGAAATAAAGGATGAAGCTCATAAAGAGTAGAATAGCGATATGCCAACGCCTGTAGGTCATACATTAATGGGAGCGATACTGTATAATTCGTCCAGAAAAATGGGTGCCACTATTTTATGGTACGAATTGATATTGTTCGTCATGATCGCTAATTTTGCGGATCTGGATTATGTTCCGGGTTATATTGCAGGAAATCCTAATCTTTATCATCACGGGATGACACACAGCTTCTTTTTCGCCTTGCTGGTCAGTGTCGTCGTTGCCCTGATTTACCGCTTGATCCGTCGTAAAGATTTCATCAGGGCGATGCTGTTGATGTTTGCTGTTTACGTCAGTCATTTGGTTATGGATTTTCTGGGCAAGGATACGCGTTATCCTTTTGGAGAACAACTGTTCTGGCCGTTAAGTGATGACTATTTCTTATCTTCATTTTATATTTTCAATGATGTGCACAAGGCATCATCGAGTGAGATTTTTATACAGAGCTTATTCAATTGGCACAATCTTATGACGATCGCTCAGGAGGTTGTTATCTTGTTGCCTATATTGATTTTAACCGAGTACATAAGGAAAAATAGACGAAGGTCATTATGAGAAAAATCAGAGAACAGGATCGACTCGATCTTTCGATTGTCGTACCGCTGTACAACGAAGAGGAAAATGTGAATCTTCTGCACACGCGTATTCAGACTGTTCTGGAGACAATTGATAAGACCTATGAGATTATCTATGTGGATGACGGTAGTAGGGATCAGACCTATCCGCTGCTCAAACAGATACACCAGCAGAACAAACATGTGAAGGTTGTCAAATTCCGCGGTAATTTTGGACAATCGGCTGCCATGTCAGCGGGTTTCGATGCAGCCCGGGGAGATGTCGTCATCGCGATGGATGGCGATTTACAAAACGATCCGATCGATATGCCAAGGTTACTGGATAAATTGGAGGAAGGCTACGATTTGGTGAGCGGTTGGCGTAAGAACAGAAAGGATAAGCTGATCATTCGGAAGGTACCATCAAAAATTGCCAATAAGATAATCTGTTCCGTGACGAGAGTCAAATTGCACGACACGGGTTGTTCCCTGAAGGCGTTTCGTTCGGAGATCATCAAACGGATTAACTTATATGGTGAACTTCACCGATTCATACCGGCGCTGGCAAAAATCGAAGGGGCCAGGATCTCTGAGATGGTGGTCACGCATCATCCCAGGAAGTTCGGAAAATCGAAATATAATATTACGCGTACCTTTCGTGTGATCGTGGATTTAATGGCCATGAATCTGTTTATGAAATATTTAAGAAATCCGTTACGTTTCTTCGGAAAGATCGGAGTCATGTTTATTGTTTTCGGCATAATTTCGTCGTTGTGGATATTATATAGAGTCTATTTATTCAACAAACCTTTAACCGATATCAACATCCTATTGACGTCTGTGTTTTTATTCATCGCCACTGGTTTTCAATTCATTGTGTGGGGATTATTAGCAGATTTGATCGTGAAAACTGGTAAGCGAAAGAGCATCTATTTGACAGAAAAGATACCCATAAACGGTAAATCATTCATGAAATCAAAATAAATATATGGTGAACATCATGGATTTAAAATCAGTAACTCAGGAAAAAGTCGGCATTCCCGGTGCAGTTCAGTCCGATAAGCTATTAGATCTCTCTGCTATCATTGCGGTGCGTAATATGGAAAACGATATTCAAGAGTACTATCGTTCTTTAAAATCGACGCTTGATCAGGTAACGAGCAGCTATGAAATCATTTTCATCGATGACGCGAGTGATGACCAGACGTACGCACAGATGATCGCTCTGTCCCATTCGGATGCACGACTTCGACTCATTAAGATGAGATCTCCTTTTGGGGAGAGCTCTGCGTTCGAAGCCGGATTCAAGCTATCTCGCGGGGAGAAGATCATTTTTTATACAGCCAGAGTAAGACCCGATGCAACTCAGCTGCCCGCTCTGTTAGCAAAACTCGATGAAGGTTTCGATCTGGTAGTGGGCTGGCGATACCCAAGGCGTGATTATGCCATCAATCAGATCATATCCCGGGCTTTTAATTTCATCGTCGATCGCATGTCCAACCTCCGATTACACGATGTCAACAGCGGGATATTGGTGACCCGCAGAGATGTGCTTGATAATCTTCAAATCTATGGCGGATTGAACCGTTTTATTCCGGTGATCGCACAGAAACAGGGTTATAAAATAACCGAAGAAAAGATCGCACAACTGAGCGGAAGTTTTAGAAAATCATGGTTTGTGAGCGAATACCTGAACCGGTTGTTGGATATCCTGACCGTTATCTTCCTTACTAAATATTCGAAGAAACCCATTCATTTCCTCGGATTTATGGGCGGAATATGTATGGTGGTCGGCGGTATAATCGATCTGTATCTGTTCTTTTATCGGATCCTGGGTTTTGGTCCTATCGCCGGTAGACCGCTGTTATTATTGGGCGCTTTATTACTGGTTATCGGTATACAGATGGTGGCCATGGGACTGATCGGGGAGATGATAATCTTCACACATGCAGGTGATATTAAAGATTATAATATTGAAGAAATATTGGAGTGAAAATTGATGGATTATTCTGGAAAAGAAATTGCGATCATTATTCCGGCCTATAACGAGGAAAAAACGATCGTCAATGTCATCAACGAATATCACCAGGCACTACCTCAAGCGAAAATTTATGTAGGTGACAATAACAGTATCGACAGGACTGCCGAGCTTGCCAGACAGGCCGGCGCGATCGTCATCGAATGTGAGCAGCAGGGAAAAGGAAATGCTGTCAGAAAGATGCTAGAAAGCGTTTCAGCAGACATATACCTGATGATCGATGCCGATGAAACGTATAGTGCAGAGAATGTACATGACCTTTTAAAACCGGTGCTTGATAAAAAGGCGGATATGGTTGTCGGTTCGAGAAAACAGACGACGAAAAAGGCTTTTTCATTCTCTCACCGGATCGGCAACAAGATTTTGACCACGCTTTTGAACCGTATATTTAACGTAAAACTGGTCGATATTTTGTCCGGCTACCGTGTCATCAGCAAACGTTTAGTCGACAATCTGATCCTTCTGGCGGAAGGATTTGAGATTGAGACGGAGTTAACGATACGTTCGCTGCAAGAACGCTTCAGAATCGTCGAGATTCCGATCGATTACCGCAACAGACCTGATGGTTCTGAATCGAAACTGAGCACCTGGGGTGATGGTTTTTTAATCCTATACACCATTGTAACTTTATTTAGGGACTATAATCCCATGATATTCTTTGTCCTTTTATCCATGATCTTCTTATCGGCTGGTCTGATGAGCGGAATCTATATTTTTATCATCTACTTGAAGACAGGTATGATGTACCACATCGGTCTCGCCATATTTACTGCATTGAGTATTTTGCTGTCGGGAATCATTTTTATGATGGGATTGCTTCTTGATTCGTTCAATAACAGCTGGCGTCTGACGCAGGAGAGCATGAAACGAAATTACATGCTGATGAGAAAAATAATTGAAAAACACGACTGATACGATAGATCATGAAATTAATCTTTTATTGCAGTAAATTTCCTCCGCTTGCCGGAGGTGCCGGAACCAATGCGCATTACATGGCGAAGTACCTGAGCAACAAGGGACATCAGGTCCATGTGGTGTGTGAACATATCCCCGGTCTGAAGAAAGAGGAACAGATTAATCAAAATTACTTTGTTCATCGAGTATCGGTCCCGGTAATTAAAAACAGGGGATCTGGGGTCTACTTTCTGTTGTTATGTCTGGCCGTCGCGTTCAAGGGAATCAGGTTGATCAAACGCGAGAAACCGGATATTTTACATCTGTTCGATGCGGCGACCGGTATTGCAGGTTTGTTCACTAAATTTATGATTCCGAACATACCCAGTATCTACCTGTTTGGCGGAAGCATAACGTACGAATATATGTGCAATGCTTATACAAATTCAACCTGGGATCCGGCGAAGGGTGAAAACTACGTCTGGAGAAATGCCAGGGGTGTATTGAAGTTGTTGCTGTTCGTTGAGAAACAATTCTTCCTCAGAAACGACAGAGTCTATACCAATGCGCAATATCTATCCGATATGCTGGCAGAACACTTAAACCTTGGCTATCCGAAGGTGCGGTTGATTTACAATGGGATCGATACCGGGTATTTGAACCGAGCCCATATCGAAGATATAAAAGAGAAATATGGATTTGATCGGTTGATTTACGTTGGAGTGCGCTTTGTAAAGTATAAGGCGTTGCATGTGTTGATTGAGGCCTGCAAACCTCTTCTGGAGGAATTACACCTGCACCTTGTGATCGCTGGTGATGGTCCTGAGGAACAGCATCTTAAGCGTATGGCCAACGGTCATCCAAAGATACTGTTCCTGGGAAATATCAGTTGGGAGGAAAACATAAAATATGTCAGATCAGCCGATGTATTTGCACTGCCTACGTTAGTCGATAAAACACCCAATTGTATCATGGAAGCCTTATCCCTGGAGGTGCCGACGATAACGACCCGAATACCGGGTGTAGAAGAATTAATAACCGATGGCGGGGGATTGCTCATCGAACCGAACGATGTCGAAGCGCTCAGAGAGGCTATCCGATGGGTAGTGGAACATCCCGTCCAGGGACGAGAGATGGGAGCCATTGCACGTCAATTTATGCAGACAGAATTCGATTGGAAGGTGACCTGCAGCAGAATCGAACAGATATACACAGAACTAGTCAGTGAAAAAGAAGGAACGACATCATGAAGATTGCATATTTTGAAGAATTACTGAATCTGGTTCCGAACGGTGGAATGGCCGTATGGGCAAATCGTCTGGTGCATTACCTGAATAGCAATGGTATACAAGCGGACAAATATTCATTCTCTGATATTGCATCCAGAATACCTGATACGATGAAGAAATACCCGAATTTTAGAGAGGTATTCATCTACCCGTATCTCGGGAAAAAGTTACTGTCGCGGATAGAAAACGAGTATGACTTGATTCATGTGGTATCACCTCATACGCTGGCGTTGCATAATAAGAAGAAACCGATCGTCACTACCGTACAGTATCTGATCTCCAGACAGGTATTAATGCTTGGAAAACATTTGCCCGACCGATATAAGCTGTTTTTCAATTCGCTCAGTTACCACCTTTTTCTGAAATCGGAGATCATGGGCATGAAAAAAGCCGATCTGATCACGGTGCAGCGAAAGGATTATAAAAAATATTTAATGGAACAGATGAACATTCCGGAAGAAAAGATAAGAATCATCAAATATGGCATCGATCATCTGCAATTTCAGCCCTCATCCAATGGGACCTATGATGAGGACATCGTATTGTTCGTCGGAAGAGGATCTTTGCCTAAAGGATTCGATACGCTGGTAAAGGCAGCAAAACATATTAAATCGAAGATAATCGCCGTCGCATCACAGATTCCGTCCGAGCTACGAGACAAAATTGCAGCTCTCGATAATTTCGAGGTGATCCCGAAAATCGACCAATCGGAAATTCCACGATTGTATCAAAGAGCGTCGGTTTTCGTGATGCCCTCGTTAACCGAGTCGAGTCCCCTGGTGACCATGGAGGCGATGGCGTGCGGACTGCCTGTCGTATGCACCTCGGAGGGTAGTGGAGAGCATATCGAGGACGGCATCAACGGATATATCATACCTTTCAAAGACGATGAACAGTTAGTCGAGAAGGTTAACTTCCTCCTCGCCCATAAGGAGGTTGCCAAACGATTCGGACAGTATAACCGGCACAAAGTAGAGAGGGAGCTGAATCTCGATTATATCGGCTCTCAGTTCAAGTCCCTGTACCAGGAATTGGTACATAATTAACTGCTAAGTTAAATCGCGGCAATGGAAAATAATATTGAATATATCGAGAATAAAGTGAATTCATCCGGGTCTAAAAAATATAACAGTTTGATCAATGTCCTGTTTATTATCATTGTTTTTGTGGCGTTATTCAGTATCGTTTACAATAATCGCTCGAGGCTCGATGAATATAAAGAGACCTTGCTGAACATTAATTATATTAACATACTTATTATTTTAGCGTTCACGATTTCGTCTCATATTTTCAGGAGCTGGCGCTGGTACTATCTCTTGTTACCGATAAAAAAGACGATTTCTTTCTTGTGCATCTTAAGAGTCACCATCAGCGCGTTGGTGGCTAATTTTACCATGCCGGGTAAATTGGGCGTACCTGTTAAGGCGATTTTTTTAAAGAAAGAAGAAAAAATTGAGATGAGTAAGTCGCTACCCTCCATTCTCGGAGAGATTTTTATCGAACATTCAACCGAATTTATGATGGCGGTCGTCTGTGTTATAATCGGTGGTCATCTGACAAAATTTTATCATGTTGTGTCACAACTGCTGTCCAATCAAAACGCCTTAATGAATATCGCTATTGGCCTTGGCTTCTGCGGTTTGATCATCCTGGCCTTTTTCGTGTTTAAAAAGAAGATTCGATCGATCGATTTTTTTGATAAGTTTTGGGAGGCTTTTATTATCTCACGAAGACGATATGATTATTTGTCCTGCAGTTATTTGATCACCCTCGTCAACCTGATCATCAGCTACTATGTCTTCTGGTTTTTGCTTAAAACATTGGGACATCCGGAAATTGATGTGACCTTTGTTATTTTCGCGGGGACGATCACAAACATTATGGGTTTGATATCACCGATGCCCGGAGGCATAGGGGTTCGCGAGATCACCATTTATGGATTGTACGATTTTTATTATGGATTAGGCGGGATCGCTTTTTTGGCGATCATTATTATGCGAATTATCACGTATGTCTCTCTGTTCCTGGCATTTCTGCTGGAACGAGGTCTGACAAGCTTTTTCTACTCCGCCAGAAGGAACAGGGTAAATGCTTCATCGTGATAGGAAGGGATGGACTCATTATAATTAGAAATGGTAAGATAAACTGATATAAGGACGAGTGGTAAGATGGCCGATTCACGTCGATATCTACGAGACATTGGTTCTAATTTTTCAAGAGAATATATGGTCGTTCTGATCATGTGTATTGTATATACACTGGCGATAGGCATTATTTCCATCATGAGGTATGAAAGTTTCTCAGCCAATGTCTATGATCTGGGCATCATGATCCAGGTTGTATGGAATACGAGCAAAGGATGGATACTTCAGGACAGTGTCAATATGGGGCGCCCGATGATGCGTTTCTGGATGGCCCATTGGGAATTTATCTATATTGTGATCGCGTTATTCTACAAGATCATTTCGACACCGTACACGATATTGTTTTTTCAGACTATCGTCGTTGCATCCGGTGCCATCCCAATTTATTGGCTGGCACGGGATAAATTTGGACATGGTGCACTGAGTGTTATCTTTCCCATAAGTTACCTCTTGTATCCGGCTATGCAGAACGCAAATCTGGAGGATATACACGGCGTCACACTCGCCGCTCCATTTTTACTGTTTGCATTTTATTACCTGCAGAAGAAACGAATAGCTCCGTTCATCATATTCGGCTTGATTGCGCTGACCTGCAGAGAAGATTCTGCTCTGTTACTTTTTATGATGGGAATTTACGCGTTTTTGTTTAATAAGCAGAGGAAATTAGGCATCGGGATCGCCTTGTTTAGCATCGCATGGTTTCTCCTTTGGTACAAGCGGATGTGGTTACGCGCGATGTTGGGATTGCCAGAGTTTGTGATTATGGAAGGAGCCGAAACGCACTGGGATCATCTGGCGCAGATAAAATACGACGCATTGTATCTTGTGAAATTTCTGGCTAAAAAGTATAATATCCGATATTTCCTGTATCTGTTCGGCCCGGTACTTTTTCTGAGTCTTTTCAGCCTGAGAACTCTTTTAATAGCCGCTCCGATGTTTGCGATCAATTTGCTGAGTAGTTATTACTATACGCATGAAGTGGAACATCATTACAGTGCGACCATAGTCCCATTCATCTTCATCTCGGCCATTTTCGGATTAGATCATCTGGTTCGCTCTGCGAAAATAAAAATGAGCAAAGTTCATCAAAACAAGGTATCACTGGCTCTTTTAATAGCTGCACTGCTGTTTTTCTTTTTGAAATCGAATGTGTTCGATTTACCCCAGTGGAAGATTCTGGATCATCACCGGGTGCTGAAGGAGATCATTGAGACGATACCTGAGGAGGCATCGTTATCTGCTGAGACAAAATTAGCCGTCCATGCGGCAGAACGTCATGAACTATATTCTTTCAACGACAATGTCGACAGAGTCGATTATATTCTGTACGATTTTTATGCTCCGACGATCAACCTGATCACGAGGAAGAGTTTCCAACTGCCTTATTTATGGCCGGATAACGACTACATTCGAGATGTGCTTCATGATGAAAATTACGGAATTGAACGATATGAGGACGGCGTATGTCTGTTGAAGAGAGGTGCCGACCATGTGCAGGGGCTTAAAAAATTAATTCATGCGGACGTCGCTGAAATCGAAAAGTCGAGTTATAAGATGATCAACGATCATGTTGAACTGAGGGGCTATCGAACTCACGATATCCTGACACACTACGTGCAACCGGACAAACTGGGTGAAATTTATTGGAAACATGCCGTACACCTGACATGTTTCTACGAACTGAAATCGCTCCCGAAAGACAACGTTGACATGGATAAGGTTAAAGTCCAGGTCAGAAACGACGCGTACGCGGTATCATTCGAGCATGAGCCCTTTTTTAACTGCTTCAATTTTAATCAGCTCGATACAGGGAAACTTCTGCGAGATGAAGTTTTCTGGGAAATTCCAGACGATGCACCGCATGGTTTTTATCAATTCTGTATGAGCATCACGGCTGAGCATGAACCCGAGAACTATGTGTACTTATTCGACTTCTATATCGATTGACACGACCTTCATATATTATTTAATACGGTTTTTTACGGACGACGCAACATGAACTGAAAGGAATATCATGAAAATTGCAATTATGGGAATTCGAGGGATACCGGCTAATTATGGAGGCTTTGAGACGTTTGCAGAGGAGCTTTCGGTGCGCCTTGTCGAGCGCGGCCATGACGTTACAGTATACGGAAGATCCAATACCATCCAGTATTCAGACGACACCTATAAAGGAGTGAAACTCGTCATACTTCCTACCATAAAACATAAGTATTTCGATACAGTCGCCCATACGGGGATCTCCGTGTTTCACGGATTGTTCAGGCGTTTCGACGTTGTGCTGGTCTGCAATAGTGCGAACAGTATCTTTACTATCATACCACGCCTTGTCGGACAGAAAGTCGCCCTGAACGTGGACGGACTCGAATGGCAACGGGGCAAATGGAACATCATAGGCAAATGGTATTATCGTATTTCTGAGTTTATTGCAACGATCCTGCCCAATGTCGTGGTCACCGATTCATTGTTTATTCAAAAATATTATCTTGAAAAATTTAAAAAAGACTCGGTCTTCATTCCCTATGGAGCGCCAACGGAGAAAGTCGATACGATCGAGGTATTGAATAAATACAATTTAAAGCGCGGTAAATACATCTTATACGTCAGCCGACTCGAACCGGAAAATAATGCGCACCTTGTCGTTCAGGCCTATGAGAAGGTAAAATCTGATATTCCGCTGGTCATCGTCGGCGGAGCACCCTATAACACAGAATATATTCAAAAATTGAAGAGCACCAGGGACCCCCGGATTATTTTTACCGGATACGTGTTTGGGCAGGGATACAAGGAGTTTCAGTCGAACGCCTTTTTCTATGTTCAGGCAACCGAGGTGGGAGGTACGCATCCGGCCTTACTGGAGGCGATGGGATACGGGAATTGTGTGTTGGCGAATCACGTACCTGAGCATACAGAAGTATTGAGAGATGCCGGCGTCTATTTTAAAACCAGCGATGCGGAGGATTTACAGCTCAAGATGCAATATTTAATCGATAACCCGAACATCGTCGAAGGATATCGTTCGAAAGCGGTACAGAGGATCAAGGAGGCGTACACCTGGGACCGTATCATGGAAAATTACGAATCACTGTTCGTCAGAATGAACAAAGGGGAAAAATAGGAGCAACTCCTGGGGAGTGCATGGATGGTAAAAATTAATTTACGTATGGAACACAGAGACATGAGAAAAAAAGATTGGCTTTACCTGGGTCTGATCATCGTTGGTGCGTTGTTGTTTCGTTTGATTTTTCTGACCAGGGCATACTCTATCGGATTCGATGAGGTTAATTATCTAAAGTTAGCCGCCAGCGCTCGACTCAATGGGCTGAATCATGCGTTTCATGCGTATTGGTCACCCCTGTACCCGATTGCGGTGGCCTTATTTTCATTGATTGTATCCAACTTCGAGATGGCCGGAAGGTTTCTGGCGATTCTGTGTTCGGTTACTCTTATCGTTCCGCTTTTCTTTTTTGTGAAGACCTATTATAATAAAAGAATTGCCTATATAAGCTCGCTGCTGACTGCTTTTTACAGCTTTGCTGTCTATTTCAGTGTGAAAGCCGAGGCTGAATTTCTGTACAGCCTTGCCGCCCTGTCAGGAATATTCTTGGGCTGGATCACGCTGGATAAACGAAGAGTAAAATATGCGCTGTGGGTTGGACTGCTGTTTGGCATGTGCTATCTGGCCAGACCGGAAGGCATCGGTTTTCTGATCACATTCTGGGGAGTATTAATACTGATTTTGTTAGTGCGGCTGCTGAACAAGCGATCGATAAAGTCATATGTGCTGGTCATCCTGCTGGCAGGCATTGGATTTGGTCTGATATCTTTTCCATATTTGCTCTATCTGCGTAATACAACGGGCCACTGGACGATAAGTACGAAGGGGACGATCAATCAGCAGGGCGAATATTTTGTGATGACTAAGTCGCAACATGAAATAAATCCATTCCATTCACTGACTGAAGATAATAAGCGACTGATGGAGGATGAGATTTATCATCTGGGTAATTTTGTGCAAAATAATGATGGCCAACAGGTGATAAAAATCAGGCTATCCGGTGTGATCAAAAAGATCGCCGAAAATGTCTATGAGTTGTTCAATGATGCGTTCGCAAAGGTTTTTCCGCTGCCGGTCCTGATCATGTTTGCGCTCGGTTTGTTTGGAGCGAGTTGGAAACGGAAATATGCCTTTTTAAATCTTTATCTTATTTCCTATTTAATCTTTTTCTGGCTTATACTCATCCCTGCCTTCCATATCACATTACGATACTTCGTCCCACTCCTGCCGTTAGGACTGATCTGGGTGGCTAAGGGATCGGTTAAATTTGAACAATGGCTTGAACTGTTGTTGAAAGAATTGAAAGAGCTTAAATTATCGAGGCGAATGATCCGGAACATCAGTATTTTAGTCACGATAGCAGTTATTTTAATCGGTGCCATCCTGCCGGAATTTGGGAAACATATGAAAGGGACGATCCATTCGACCGAGGAATGGGCTCCGGCGATTGAGCAAAAGAGGGCGGGGCTCTGGTTAAAAGAGCATTCTGATATTGAATCTCCGATTATCATGGCCTATAATCATGCGGTCAGTTTCTATGCCGGGAATTATGAAATAAAAGAATCCGTGGAGATTCCATATAATAAAGTTGACCGATTGCTGGAATATGCGCGATATCGAGGAGTAGACTATATTGTTCTCGATGAACGATATCGGCATCATCATCAATTAATCGACCATCTTTACGAAAAGATAGATGTGCCGGACGATCTGGAGCTTGTTTATGAAGATCGTATGAAAAACGGAATCAATACATTGATATATAAAATAAAGCATACCACATCGAGGTTGGAATGATCTGTACAAGGGTTTGCTATAAAAGACGAGTGATCTATCGCATAGAAAACATCGACATTGATGTTTTATGATGTGAGGTTATGGTGTAATCAGATGCATCAGCAAATGTCATGATTGAATTTACAGTGATGTCTTGGCAACTGAGCAGTAAGCTGATAGAGATGATTCGCATTGACTGATAAGCAGAATTACCCACAGGATGGAGACCGCAATTCTATCTTCAGCGGGGGCTTTCAATACCATCGAGTAATTTCTACGATTCAACAGCCTGGCTCGGACACCATCTGACGAAGTGGTAAGTTGAGTATTCGCGTGCGTTTTTGTTCAGATCGTCCGTAACGGAGGCCTACGAAAACGTATCTCCGGTAAAAAATGCATCTTCGGATGCAGAGTTAGGGGTAATTAGTATGGCATAATTCTTGTAATTTATCATATGATTATCATATCAGTATGTTTATTTTTCTATAAGTCTTTATTAAATAAAGCACTTAATCGAAACACTATTTTGTAAGAATGATTCAAAGTTGACCATCGTTTCATCTTGCGACAGGTATTGTCTATCTAACGGAACCGGGAACATGAAAATTGTATATTTTAGCTACATTTGGGATATTTGGGGAGATTCGATAGGCCCCACCATCAAGGCGCTGCAGTTGTTCGATGCGCTGGAGAAGCGAGGGCATGAGATAAAGATGTATTGGAGGCGCGATGAGTTTTCGCGTGCTGCCGGACCCAAATCAGGTCAGAAAAAGGTTTCCGTTCGAGATACACTGAAGAAGCATTTCAAACGATATTTACATGAACCGAGCCAGTTGCTCAAGAACATCCCGTCCATACGGCAGGAAATCAATATTTTAAACGAAGAGAAGCCGGATCTGATTATTTCCAGGCTGGACAGTTATATCTTTTCTCCCGCTTATATTTCGCGTAAGGTTTCCCTGCCGTTTTTGATCGAGATCGATTGTCCCAGCGCCTATGAGAAAGAGGTGTTTCAGAGTTACTATCGTTCAACGGGCCGTTTAGTTCGGTATCTGGAAAAGAGCTTCATTAATGCGGGCGAAGAAGGCTTTACCGTTTCGAATCAGTTAAAGGACTATTTTGTGCAGCGTGGTTTTGCCGAAGATAAGATCACGGTGATCCCCAACGGTGCGGATCCGATCAAATTCAGCCCCGATATCGACGCCACGGAGGTCAAACGTCAATACCATCTCGACGGCAGTCTGGTAGTTGGATTTGTGGGCTCATTTATTTACTGGCATGGAATAGAAAACCTGGTCTCTGTGATTAAGCGTTCCTTGCAACAGAATGATCAGGTGAAGTTTCTGATGGTCGGGAACGGGGGACCGTTGGAACTGTATCTGAGAAAATTCATCGAGGAGAACAAGCTACAGGATCGAGTGATCTTAACCGGATATGTATTGCACGAGGATGTGCCTTGTTATATAGCCGCCATGGACGTTGTGTTGGCTCCATATCCTGCGCTTGATTTTTTCTATTATTCTCCTCTGAAAATTTATGAATATATGTCGTGCGGTAAGGCCTTGATCAGCACCAATGTCGGTCAGATCGCCGAGGTGATCGAGGATGGTGTTACGGGTTACCTGACGCCACCGAACGATATCGATATGATTACAGACTACGTGTCCCAACTGGTACGGGATAATGCTGGTCGTATCGCCATGGGCAACAAGGCCAGAGAGGCCATATTGAACCATCATACCTGGGATAAACGAGGAGAGCAGCTGGATAAACTTTGCAGGAAATATTACGACTGAGAGAACCTAGTGGCCAATTTTTTTGAAACAGTTAAGACCGATATTAATGAGTTAGCAAAATGGAACACATCATCAAGCATGATGGGAAAATTGCAGTTAATATTCGATGCCGGGACACATGCGGTGATCACCTATCGGATCGGGCATTTAGCCTCAGAGACAAAGATCCCTGTCATCAGGCAGTTGATGCTTTTGATCCATTTCATTTTAAATGTATTTGTTCATTTTACATCAGGCATCGATATTTGTAAAGAAGCTAACATAGGCAAAGGACTGGTGGTGCATTCGTTTACCGGTGTGCTGATATCCAGAGTTGAAATGGGTGAATTTTGTGTGCTGGCTCCGAACGTATTCATCGCGGGCAGAAAGGATGGTCTTCCGACCATAGGAAACAATGTTTTCTTCGGGATCGGATGTAAGGTATTGGGTGATGTGACCATCGGAGATAACGTAAACATCGGTGCAAACGCCGTCGTCATACAAGACATACCGTCGAATCATACGGCAGTCGGCGTTTATCCGTTTAAAATATATCCAAATAAAGATAATCAACAGGGTAAACAGGGAAATGTTTAAACATTATCATCATGAAATAAATAAAATGGGGGTCTTTTCTTATGGCCGTATTATCGTATAGTTCAGAACATGAAGCTGGGGCGGTGATCGTTGAAAATGGAAAATTAATTGCCGCTGTCAACGAGGAGCGATTCACTCGTGTGAAAAACCAGTCCGGCTTTCCGAAACATTCGATCGAAGCTGTCTTGAAGATATCCGGATTGAAACCAGAAGATATCAAGCATGTCATCATTCCGGAGATGAGTAAGGCGAAAGACTTATTGACGAATGTCGTACCACTTTATCCGTTAAATGTGTTCTCGAAAAATGGTGCCCCATATCCGGGTCTGGTCGATTTTATCAAACAATTTTTAATGTCTTTTTACATCATCATAAAATCATATCTGAGAGTGGGTTTCAGCCATTATCAGGATATTAGAAAATTAAAAAAGATGTTTCGCAAAGCCGAATTTCATCGAGTTGAGCATCATGTAACCCATGCTGCTTCAGCGTTTTTTACGTGCACATTTGATGAAGCGCTGATTATCTCTGCTGATTATTGGGGTGATTTTGCTTCGGTCATGGTGAGCATCGGAAAAGGGAAGGATATTAAGGTCGTTTCCAGAAGTTATTACCCGCATTCTCCGGGTCATTATTACGCGAGCATCACCAAATGGTTCGGTTTCAAAGCGAACAGACATGAGGGAAAGATTGTCGGGCTTGCCGCCTATGGTGATCATAACTCTCCGGCCTATGAGAAAGTCAAAGATCTACTGGTATGTGATGGCTTTAAGATTAAAGCGCCCTTTATGATGGGTAAACTGTGGCATCATAAAATTCCGATCTTCAAAAATAATCTAATGCGGCAATTGCTGGATCAATATTCGCGTGAGGATGTCGCCGCTGTGTTGCAGCGTCGTTTCGAAGAAGTCTTTGTGGAACTGGTCACCAACTGCGTTAAGAAATATAAGATCGAAAACCTGCTCCTGGTCGGTGGTAGCTTCGCCAATGTAAAATTGAATCAACGCGTGTTCGAGGTGGATGGCATTAAAAATGTTTACGTGTTTCCGAACATGTCCGATGGCGGCATACCTTCCGGAGCTGCGCTATACTTCGATATCAGAAGGAACGGCGCAGTGAAGTCCAATCTGAACAACGTCTATCTGGGTCCGGACTATTCCGATGAGGATATCCGACAGGCACTGGTAGCCGAAAACGTGCCTTTTGAATATTATGAGGATATCGAGACTAAAATTGCACAATTATTGGCTGATAACAGCATCGTGGCGAGATTTAACGGTCGCATGGAATACGGTCCCAGAGCCCTGGGAAATCGATCCATCCTATATCCAGCGACAGATCCGACGGTGAATGACTGGCTGAATAAGCGATTGAAGCGAACCGAATTCATGCCGTTTGCCCCGGTAACACTGGCAGAACATGCCGATAAGTGTTATAAAAATATCCATGGTGCTGAATATACGGCTGGTTTTATGACGATAACATTCGATTGCACCGATTTTATGAAAGAAAAATCACCGGCAACGGTTCATGTGGACGGTACGGCGCGACCTCAGCTTATCTCCGAGCATCAAAATCCGAGTTACTACAAGATTTTGAATGAATATCATAAGTTGACCGGCATACCCAGCATAGTGAACACGAGTTTTAATATGCATGAGGAACCTATTGTATGCTCACCTCGAGATGCTATACGATCGTTTAAGCAGGGACATCTGCAGTATCTGGCGATCGGAAAATATCTGGTGAAATCGGATGATATGGAGAATTCAAACTGAAGAGGATATGATGAAAGGTAGTAATAAACCGAATGTAATTTTTATCGTCATCGATGCCGCTCGAGCAGATCATTTCTCATGTTACGGGTATGAGCGTGAAACGACGCCTTATATAGATCGACTGGCATCCGAAAGCACACTTTATGAGAATGCAATTTCAGCCGCGGGTTGGACCCTGCCTTCGCATACGTCGATGTTCACCGGAACCTTCCCGTCGAAGCATGGCGTGCATAATGAGAATCACGTTTACGATGGAAAATATCCCACAATGGCTGAAATCATGAAAAAAAATGGCTACGATACCGTGGGATTCTGCACGAACGACTGGATCAGCGACGCTACCGGTCTGACCAGAGGATTTGATCAGTTCTACGATTTTCACTACTCCACGCTTAAACATAAATCGCTACGGCTGCTGAATTATATCCGCCTTCACGGCAAAGATTCATGGTCACATGCGATCAATCGAAATATTATGGACTGGGTAAAGGCACACGATAAATCGGTGCCCTATTTTATGTTCGTTCATTACGGTGAATTACATCTGCCGTACCAGGTTCCTCCCCCATTCAACGCAAAATTCCTTCCCCAGGGAATGACATATAAACAGGCGAGCGTAGTAAATCAGGATCCGAAGGCTTATTATGCAGGTATCGTCAAGATGAGCGATCAGGATTTTCGTCAATCGAACGATTTGTACGATGGTGCTCTGGCATATCAGGACTCTGAGCTGGGGCGGCTTGTTGACTTTTTAAAGACCAAAGGTGATCTGGACAATACGATATTTATCTTGACGTCCGATCATGGCGAAAGCCTGGGCGAACATCGGCATATGGATCATTACTATGTTTTATACGACTGCCTGCTGCGGGTACCATTATTGATAAGATACCCATCTGTTTTTAAACCGGGCCATCGGGAGACGGGTATGGTGCAGACGCTTGACATTTTGCCCAGCTTAAATCAGGTATTGAACTTATCCGGCATCGATTCAGCCGCGATACAGGGGTTCTCCATGCCGCCCCTGGAGAGCAGTAAGGGACGGCGCTCGTTTACAATTTCCGAGCGTTATAAAGATTTGAAGGGTTTACGAGAAACATACCCTGATGTCAATTTTGATCATCTCAAGCAGTGGGAACTGGATCGAAAGATAGCGATCCGCACAGAGAGTTACAAACTGATTCAATCTGCTGAATTTGAATCTGAGCTGTATGATTTAAAAAATGATCCCCATGAGCTTAGAAACCTCATTGATAAGGAGGTAAATGTCGCTCAGGAACTGCGCACCAAGATCAAAGACTGGCAAAATGAGTTTAAATCGGCCGAAATCGAAAATAAAGAGGCGAATTTTGATGACGCTGTTAAGAAACGATTGAAAGCACTTGGATATCTGGGCTAACACTAAAACCATACGAGAGTAAATTATGAGCGGAATCTGTGGAATACTAAGCAAAATAGCGGATCAATCTGTTTTACAGCAAAAGATCACTGACTGCACCGGGACGATGATACATCGAGGGCCGGACCATCTGTTAGTGGGAATCAACGGCTCCGTTGCGTTCGGACAACGAACGCTGAAATTATTTAAGGATCAAAACGATAACGAATTACCCGCTAATCAAAACAGGACGATCATCGCCGTAGCCGATTGTGAACTGTATAACTATGAAGAATTAAAGGCTGATCTGTACGCCAAGAAGCACTCGCTGCGATCGAACGCTGATTATGAGGTGATCCCTCATCTGTACGAAGAGTACGGGGAAGATTTCGTTCATAAATTGCGTGGCGTGTTTGCCTTTGCCATTTGGGACGCGAACAAGAATCTTTTGTTATTATATCGTGATCGCATCGGCGCCAGACCGCTATTTTACGCACAGTGTAACGATTCGTTTCTGTTTGCTTCGGAAATGAAGGCGATTTTGAAGGAGGGATCGATTGTCAAATCGATCAATTTCAACGCCATGGATCACTTCTTCTCCTATCGGTTGATACCAGAACCTCTGACCATCTACAACGAGTTGCATAAATTACCAGCCGGTTGCTATCTTAGATTTCAAAATAACAGGGTGGAAGTCAAACGGTATTGGGACTATGATTATCAGGAGAACCATGTCAAATCAGTGGCAGAATATGAGGAGCGGCTGCTGGAATTATTGAACGAAGCTATAAAAATACGATTGATGGGGAATCTATCGTACGGTTCATATCTGAGTGGCGGTATGGATTCCAGCTCAGTCGTTTCCCTGTTAAGCGAAATGACGCCCAATCCGGTCAATACCTTCTCTATCGCGTTCAAGGAGAAGGGGTATGATGAGAGCTATTATCAACGCATTATGGCAAATTATTGTAAAACGAATCATCATGAGTTCGTCGTGGATAAGGAGAGCGTGGAGGAATTATTACCCAAAATTATCACGTTCTTCGATCAGCCCTTCGGCGACTCATCCGCGTTGCCCAGTTATTATCTGGCGCGAGAGACGAAAAAATATGTCGACGCCGTATTTACGGGTGACGGAGGAGACGAATTGCTGGCTGGTTATACAACCTACCCGGGAATGTTATACAGCGAGTACTATCGTAAAATTCCCGGAATTATTTCCAGAAGCCTGATCCCCGGGATGCTGCAGATAGCAGGAAAGGTGTTGCCGGTCAAATACGCGTATTCTGTCGAACGGTTTCAGAAAATCGTACACGATGCCAACCTTCCGTTTATTGATCGTTATAAGAATAAGATCTCGTGGGCTCGTCAGGACCAGAAGGATCGGCTGTACAACGATGATATCAAACGCGCTATATCGAGCGACAATCATCGAATGATCGAAGAGTTTTTTGATAAAACAAGTGGCAAAGAACTGTTAAATAGAGTAAATTATACTGATATACGATTTCGGTTTGTCAATTCGGTGTTGGCGAAGACTGAGCGAACATGCATCGCGAACTCACTCGTCGCCAGAAACCCGTACCTGGATTATAAGTTGGTGGAGTTTGCGGCGACCGTCCCGCCATCGCTGAAGGTGAAGGGCTTTAAGACGAAGTACCTCATTCACAGAGCGATGCGGGATAAATTACCCCAGGAAATTCACACGAAACAAAAACACGGATTCGAGCCCCCGTTAGCGATATGGTTCAAGGACGAACTCGAGCCGTTCGTGAAAAAAATGTTGCTCGCTCCGGATAGTCGTGTCTTACACTACTTTAATAAAAAAGGAGTGGAAGAGACGATCGGTATCCACAAGGAAGGCAAACAAAATTTAGGTGAGCATTTATGGGGACTGCTAACCTTTGAAGTCTGGCACCGATTATATATCGGCTAAATAGAATTTAAAAAGCTTAACATCGTTAAAAGAAAATAAACTTATCATGTGTGGAATTTGTGGCAAAATAAATCTGGACGAAGGCAAACCGGTCGATAGCGAGCTAATCAGCAAGATGTGCGATGCAATCAGGCATCGCGGACCCGATGATGACGGATATTTTGTGCAGCAGAACGTCGGCCTGGGCATGCGACGGCTGAGTATCATCGATTTGAATACCGGTAAACAACCGATATTCAATGAAGATGGGACCATCGTGATCGTGTTCAACGGCGAGATCTACAATTTTCAGGAGTTGCGAAAGGAGTTGATCGCAAAAGGACATCGATTTCGAACGAATTCAGACACAGAATCGATCGTTCACCTTTATGAGGAGAAAGGTGAAGAGTGTATACATGATCTACGAGGTATGTTCGGTTTTGCGATCTACGACATGCGTCTCAAAAAGTTAGTACTGGCCCGGGACCGATTTGGGATTAAGCCCATGTATTATTCTTTTAACGGAAAGTCTTTCACATTCGGCTCTGAACTAAAATCGTTGCTGCAGGATGATACGCTTGACAGGGAGTTCGATTTTACTGCGCTGAACTGTTATTTTTCGTTTATGAATACCATTGCACCCGATTCGATCTTCAAGCAGGTAAAAAAATTGCAGCCGGGTCACTATCTTGTGTTCAAGGACGGGAATTACGATATCTATCCGTATTGGCAATTCTATTTGCGTGCAAGCGACGTGAAACGGTCCGAATCTGATATTGAACACGAATTAGTGGAACGGCTGAGAGAGGCTGTGAAGATACGACTGATCAGCGATGTGCCGCTCGGAGCCTTTCTGAGCGGTGGAATCGATTCCAGCAGTATCGTTGCGCTGATGAGCGAGGTGTCTGATCGACCCGTCAAGACGTTTTCGATCGGATTTAAGGATAAGGACTACAACGAACTGGAATTCGCACGCATCGTCGCGCAGCGGTATGCGACGGATCATCATGAGTATGTCGTTGAACCGGATGCGACGCGATTGATCGATGATCTGGTGTGGTATCTGGATGAACCCTTTGCCGATCCCTCCGCGATCCCGACTTATTTTGTGTCCAAAATTGCGCGCGAGAACGTCACGGTGGTGCTGACAGGGGACGGAGGTGATGAGATGTTCGGAGGATATCCTCACTATCATGCAGAGGCATTGCTTGCCAATCTGGGTAAGATCCCTCCGTTCATGAGAAATAATGTATTGAAACCGTTAGCTCAGCATTTTCCGACATTGCCCATAGCGAAAATGAATTATCAAAAGCAACGATTCCTCCGCAATCTCGAACGTATCGGCGTCTCTCCGCAATCTCGATTTTTCAGCAGGCATCAGGTATTTACTCCGGATGAAAAGAATCGACTGTACGCTGATTCTTTCCTTGATCGCCTGAACGGTTCATTCGACATCGAATCCGGCGTTATGCATCATTTTAATATGGATAGCAGCTTATCTTCGCTGGATCAACTGCTCTACCTGGATACTCATATCTATCTTCCCAATGACATGTTGATGAAAGTAGACCGTATGAGTATGGCAAATTCTCTGGAAGCAAGAGTACCGTTTCTGGATCATGTGTTCGCTGAGTTCGTGTCGACGATACCGGCACATCTAAAAGTACGCGGAAGGGAGACGAAGTACATCCTGAAGAAGGCTATGAGCCGCTATCTTTCGGATGATATCCTGTACCGTAAGAAGAAAGGCTTCGATATGCCGCTCGATGTCTGGTTCCGTAACGGACTGGATGAGATGGCTGCAGAAATTTTACTGGATCAGCAATGTATACGTCGCAATTTATTAAAGAAACAAGCGATCGAACAGATCATCGCGACTCATAAAAGTAAAGAGAAAGATTTGAGTTTCCAAATATGGACCTTGATCGTCTTTGAGAAATGGTGTCAGGCCTTTATCGACAGAAACTAACTGGGCATTATCTATCTGATGAAAATTGTAATCTGTAATTATCGATATTTTGTTAGCGGCGGTCCCGAACGATATATGTTTTCGTTGATCGATCTCTTAAATCGGCAAGGTCATGAGATCATTCCGTTCAGCGTTTCCTATTCGCGTAATCAGGAGAGTCAATACAGTCATTATTTTGTAAACCCTCCGGGCGGATCGAATCAGGTCTATTTCAAGGAGATGAATTTAACTCTGTTTCAGAAGGCGAAGGCCGCGATGAACGCGATCTATTCGTTTGATGCCAGGAAAAGACTGGAGACGGTAATTAGCGAATGTAAGCCGGATTTGATCCAGACGCTGCAAATTCATACGGTGCTCTCATACAGCCTGTTCGATGCGGCACATAAATTCGGCGTGCCCGTGGTGGCGCGTTTGTCCAATTATCAGCTCATGTGTCCTTCTGAACATTTCTTAAGAGATTCTGCGATCTGTGAAAAATGTAAGACTTCATTGCTTTGCAGCGTCAGATATCGCTGTGTACAGCATTCGTTCGCAGTCAGTACCGTACGCATGATGTCGCTATGCCTTCATCGCTTGAAGAGCACGTTTGATAGAGTGAATTGTTTCATCGTGCCGTCGTCCTTTCTGAAGCAGAAGATGATCGAGTACGGTTTCCCGGAAAGCCAACTGGTGCACGTCCCGACATTTGTGCCAGTCGCCGAATATGAGCCCGTGTACGATTCTGAAAACTATATCGTCTATATCGGGCGAATTGCGATCGAAAAAGGGGTGCATCTGCTTATCAGGGCAATGAACAAGGTCAGTCCGAATCTCAGACTCATCATGATCGGAAATCACGAGAGCCCCGAAGCGAAGAACGTTTTCGATCAGGTAGCCGATTGCGATTTAAGTCGCATTGATTTTATAGGGTATAAACCGATCGCTGAGATAAAACAGATTATCAAAGATGCCATGTTTACGATCTGTCCCTCGATATGGTATGAGAACAATCCGAACAGTATTTATGAAAGTTTCGCCATGGGAAAGCCGGTGATTGGATCGAATCTGGGTAGCATCAAGGAACAGATTATCGTCGGAGAGACCGGCTTGCTGTTCGAACCCGGCTCAGTGGAAGATCTCGCCGATAAGATCAACGAGCTGGCCCGGCAACGTGATCTGGTCAAGCGCATGGGAAAGGCAGCCAGGCGCTACGTGGAGACGGAACACAGTCCGGAAATCCATTATGAGCGATTAAACGAGGTGTATCAACGCGTGTTGCATTCATAAACGAAAGATGATGAAGTAAATAATTATGGGTGAATTAACTGGTGCGATAATATTTACGAGCCTGGCGTTAGGGCTGGCTGCAGGGGTATTGAAATTGAAGAAGCCGGTGGACATCATGATGTCGGCTGCGTTGATTTCGGCTCCGTGGTGGGGTGGTGTATGGGTAGAATTTATTGCACTTGACATCAGACTTACGCACCTGTTCCTGATCGCAGCGCTGGTGATGAGCAAGAAACCGAAGATCACGATACGAAAACAAGACAGGATAACGATGTCGATCATACTGCCGTCCGTATTGCTGATCGTGTGGTTGCTGATATCATCATTTCAGGCTTATGATCCGGCTCTGGCGATAAGCGGCGTGGTCACGGTTCTGTTGAATTTTTTATACCTGATAACGATTTTAAGCGTCAGCCGAAACATGTCAACAATCGATTATATGTTGAAGAGCATTGCTATCGGCTTGATCGTCACTTCGGTCATCGCATTATTTCAGTATAAGATTCCATTTTTTCACATTGGTTTCGTCACCAGGGACTTCACGACGTTCATGTTCTGGCGAACGCGTTCTACATTTCATCACGCGAACCAATATGGTACGTATCAACTGTTGTTGCTGCCGCTGATATTTCGGCAGATGGTCATCGAATTTAAAAACAAGGGTTCCAAAAAGATTTATTTCTATGTATTTGTATTTTGTCTGTCTGCCTTCACTCTGTATACGACGGGCAATAGAGGGTCGTGGATCGGATTGTTATTTGGAATGGTTCTCACCATATTTCTGGATTTATTACGGAGCGGTAGTGGCAGGACAAAAAGGGTACTCATGAGAGTGATCGTCGTCGTACTGGTCATGGCGTCAGTCTTTTCGGTTAGATATGGGAAACGAATCTATGATCGATTTTACGGACAATACGAGAGCGATTATAAGTCACAACTGGAGAACAGGAAAGAGTTAGACAGAGATGCATATCGTTTAATAAAGCTGCATCCGTATTTTGGATGCGGTTATAAGAACTTCAATTTTCATAAAACGACCCCTATTTTCACGCATAATCTATATTTATTAGTCATGTCAGAGGCAGGGATTGTGGGTTTCGCTTTATTTATGCTGATCATATTGGGATTCCTCAGACAATCGATGAAGATCAGGAAAGTTCGCAATTTTGTAATTTCGAACCAGGGAAGCGCGTTGCTCAGTGTTGTAGCCGGACTTTTACTCGCCTCGTATGTGGGGCCTGATTTATGGATATCGGACCAGGTGAGCAGTCATCTCTGGATTGTGGTCGGCGTGGTCATTGCCACATATCGGATCTTCCAGGATATGAAAATAAAATATATGAAACGAAATAATAGTCAGCGGATAGAACTGGATGAACGAATGCGAGTACAGGTCGAGTCCTATTCGGTTGAACCCCAAAAGAAAATGTAAACGAGAGGTTTGAAGAATGCGCAGTCATGTAATCGGGTTATTTTCCATGTGCTTTTTGATGTTCACGTCCACTGTCACGGGTCAACATTATGCAGTGAATGTGGATGCTCAACAAAGTTTGGGAAAATACAATCAATTTTGGGGGGGATTAGGTCAGGAATCATTTGACCATGGCGTAATGGCACCGCCGAACGTCACTTATTTTGAGATGTTGAAAGAGGCGAACAGTCACGGACGAGAAGTCTTTAATTATTTCAGCTGTAAATGTATGTTTACCGATACCAAGGCCGCTAACCACGAAGAAATTGGTGGTTACGTCTATGTTGAAGATGATAACGGCGTCGTCAGCTACAATTGGGACGTGGTGGACCGCCATTTTGATGCGGTATTGAGTTATGGCTTGATTCCGATCGTAAACTTTAGTTTCATGCCGATGAAACTGGCCTCAGATCCGAACAAAATCAATCCGTGGACCAATTCAGCCGTTTCACCGCCTAAAGACCATGATCTATGGAAAAACATGGTCTACGAAACGGTGAAACACCTCAAGCAGCGATATGGCGCAGCGGAGATCGAAAAATGGTACTTCGAAGTATGGAATGAACCGGATCTTGATGAATTTTTCTGGATACCGAATCCTGACCAGGTGGCTTATAAGGATAGAGCGGATTTCCTGGCGTACTTCAAATTATACGATTATACAGTAGCCGGCGCTTTAGCTGCACACGATAGGATCAGGATCGGCGGTCCGGCCATTGCAGGTGATATCGATTTATTTATCACAAAATGGTATCCTCACTGTATTTCGGGTACCAACTACGCGACGGGGACGACCGGATCCAGGGTGGATTTTGTGTCGCGCCATAACTATGGCACAGCGGATTGGATCAGAAACAGGATGGAGACGTTTGCGGACCTGGCGATTAATCAGGGTAGCGGTTTGCTCGAGTATGATCCGACCATCATTATTACGGAAAATGGACCGACACCAGCTCTGAACCAATGGCTGAATACTCGCTATGTGGCAGCCTGGTTGGTCAAAGAGATCGACATGATTTTTAACATGCGGGACCTGAGAGGGGAACGATATATTCCGGATATATTATGCTTTTGGACACTGCCGTTACCCAAAAATTTTAAGTCACATTTCGGTCTGGCGACGGTTTTGGGGGAAGAGTGGCGCCCTATAGCGGATGCGGTGATCAAGCGACCCGTGTTCAATAGTTTCGAGGCGCTCGGATGGCTCAGCGATGAACGGGTGAACGTATCAGGTACGCGTTACGGAGATCCGATAAACGCGATCGCCACCCGAAACGGAACCCGCTCCATTGAAATTCTGCTGTATCATCTGAATGATACGGATTACGATAACGTACAACAG
>JAFGOE010000108.1 GCA_016926625.1 Candidatus Zhuqueibacterota bacterium | reverse complement strand
CGGATGCGGCAAATGATGATTCGATCAAAATCGGGGCGAATGATTATTCGCCCGGGGCGGCCGGGGCGAATGATTATTCGCCCCTATTTTTTAACGCATGTGCAAACATTTGCGGGTTTGGGAAAAATCGGGGCATTGAATTTTGTATATGTACACGCCGCTGACGATGTCGGATGCATCCAACACAATCTGATGGGCACCGGCGGGCACTGTTTTATCCAATATAATCTTCACCCTTTCCCCTAATATATTATACAACGTGATCGTCGTGTGCGACTCCTGAGGGACGGTGTAACGGATGATCGTGGTGGAATTGAAGGGATTGGGGTAGTTCTGATGTAAGCGATATCCGGATGCCAGATTCACATCGTCATCGGTGATTCCGATCATGTTCCAGCCGATAGCGCGCAGCATATCGTCTATTTCGTCATTCGCCATGAACATGTTCCAGCAGAGCTGAGTGCGATAGTTCTCGATCATGGGGACGATGGTACCCTGATCGATGGCGACGTAAATCGGTGCAAACCAGTTCTGATCCATATTGAACGCATCACGGAATCCGAATTCGCCCCATAACTGTGGTCCGTAAGTATGATAGAAATTTTTCAACGCGGCGATCGATTCCTCGGGTGTATACGGCATGGCACTGATCGCCGCGGTCGGCGTGATCGTTCCATTGTCGTTGAAAAATGGCGCGTGAGCCGAATATCCCCAGGGATTGTAACTTGCGGTCAGCCCCCATGTTAACGAATCATATCCCGCATGGCGATGAGGATTGTTTTTGCAATACTCCCGATGGATCAGGGAGATGTGTCGATTATTCTCAAAATAATCGCAGAATTTGTCCTCCTTGTTCCGCGGGTCGAATCCCAAAAAAGAGTAATGCGTAAAAAACAGTGGACCACCGTACGAGGGTCCAACCCACTGTTTGTAACCGTAGAATGTATTGCCGTTGGCATAGTTGTAAGAGCCGCTCCAACCGGTATCGTAAAGTGACGCCGGCACCGGATGCGTGGGTGATGCGATAGCCAGCAGATAAACGATCATGGCCTCATTAAATCCCACGATGGACATATTCATGCGCCAATCGTAATTGGATGACCAATGCCAATACAGGGTCAGTCCGTTATCTCCACGACGATACCAATCCCATTCCACATCCTCCCACATCTGGGTGGCGCGTTGTCTGATTTCTTCTTCTACGGCATTGGCCTGATCGAAATACTTCCTCACGGTCAGTAATCCCTGAATCACATACGATGTCTCTACCAGGTCGCCGCCATCGTCATATGTGCTAAACGGTATGGTCTCACCCGTACGTCCGTTGATCCAATGAGGCCAGGCGCCGTGGTAGCGCGTGCATTTATCTTGCAGGAAGCGAAGTATCTTCAATATCCTGACAGCAGCGGAATCGCGACTCACAAGACCTCTGTCCGCCCCCACCATGATCGTCATCAAACCGAATCCCGTGCCTCCGCTGGTGCAGACATCGCCCGATGTGGAGATCTCGCGAGAGAGCCCGCTGACCGGATGTCCGTGATCGTAGAAATATCGAAACGTAGCCTCCTGAACCGATGTCAGCAGTTCCTCATCCGTCATCTGATACGTACTCGCGAATACGGTATCCGATGGTTCCGATTCCTCGTATTTTGTGTTTACCCCTGTGATATAATAATAGTACTGCACATCGTTCTCGCCGATGAAATCGCTGTATATAAGGTTTTCATGGGGTAGAGTACTGATTTTGTTGTAAGGACCAGCCTCATCATCTGAGCGATAGACATGGCAACCGAGTAGTCCTGGCTGTGAGTGAAACGACCACTTCAGATCGATCCGGCTATCATGACCGATGGCGGTAACACCTTCGGGCTTTTCCGGTACATCGGGTGAGGACCCTTCAGCCTTTACGATGCGAATCTCATCCAGCCAGGCGGTATGATCTGCACCATCGGTGTACTTCTGGAAATGATAAATTGTCTTGATCCTGGTGAAATCGCAATATTGTTCCCCAGGTTGGAATGCATTTAAAGGCAAAGACACTGTTTGCCAGGTAGCCACATCATCGTCCACACCGGCAAAGTAATCGCCGATCCAAACACGCGTACTTTTCCGATCGTTCATATCCTCGATCGCCACGTCCGGTAAATCTGCGTTCAAAATTGATTCAGGCGCATTGATCCAGTAAATGATGCTGTCAAATGGAGTGACATCATGAGCAGTCCACCCGACAGAAGCCACCGCGATTCCCCAGTCGCCCCCACTTTCGGATCGCCAGTGCAATCGCAGGCTATGTCGACCCTGAAACACGTGGTCTGTGTCCACCGGGAATTTATCACCGTCCTTTTCCAGTTCAAGGTAACTGGAATTAGTGAAAAATCCCCACGATGCATCATAATAGACATCACCATCAGGACTGTCGCTGAAGAAAATAATGTCGCTCTGGGCGATTGTACTCCTGGGTACAAGAATGCAGAGAATAAGCAGTAGAATTTTTTTCATCGTTCCCCTAAAAATTGATCTCGAATGAAAATCGGTGGACATGATTTAGACGATTCCAATCGGCGAATGCATAATCTATGAACAGAGGAAGATTACGGGACAGAAAATATTTTATACCCATTCCGAGGGTAAGACCTCTTTCTGAGTCCTGTTCGAACATGGATTGATACCCGCCACGCAGGAAAAATCGACGTTGGAATCCGTATTCCATCCCGAGGCTCAGGCTCTCGGTATTGTCGTTGGGATGGCGCGCTTCGATGGCAGCCGTGAGCTGGTTCATCTCCTGATTCATGATCTCCATCGCCAACCCAAAGCGGAACATAAGGGGTAAATCCCATGTGTCCGTCTGTAGATTGGCGAAAATGTTCTCATTATCACCCCATTCATCGGGATTTTGATCGTAGTTGATGAAAACATCTTTGCCCGTATATTGCATCTTGGGGCCGAAATTAGAGATACTCATACCTAATGTGAGCCAGTCGAAATCGGTTCGAAAGAGGATGCCAAGATCGAACGCAATCGCAGAAGCGGTCATATGCCAGATCTGCTGCCGAATATATTTTGCCGTGATGCCTGTGCTGAAGCGATCCGTGATAGCGCGGGCGTAACTCAATCCCAGGGCCAGATCACCGGCACTGAAAAGTTCTCCCGTCCCCTCCGGTTCGAATTCAGTGCGCACTTCCATGTCGGGCATGGACAGTGAGACGAAACTGAGGGCGAGACTACCCAACGATGCATTGCTGATCGTCGCTGCGACGAAATTTAATTGCGTATCCGCCAGCCAGTTCGCATGAGCGAAACTCACTGCCCCGTGTCCGTCGACCCGTGTCAGTCCCGCCGGATTCCAATAAATCGCTGTCGCATCGTTGACCATGGCCACATAGGCACCCCCCATCCCGATGGCACGGGCACCCACCTGGATCTTCAAAAATTGAGCCGCCGTGGTACCGCTTTTCGTTAAACCTCCCTGTACCACGGTGCAAAAGGCTAAAACATACCCAATTATCAGACCAAACGTAAGTTTTCTCATGGTATCATCTATCCTCGACTAATAACATTATCATTTAATCAGGGCGAAACGGCCGACCTTCTCGCCCGCATCGGGCGTCTGCACATGATAGATATAGATCCCCGGAGCGATATCCAATCCATCCTTCGTGGTCAAGTCCCACGGTTCTGACCCATCCAGCATACTGGAATCGTGCTCAATGGTGCGTACGTGATCACCTCCGATGGTATAGATCCGGATGGTACACGTTGTAGGTAGATGAATGAAAAAGACACGCCGCTCTCCCCTCCCGGTAGCAAACAAGCGAGGGGGCTCCCATCGGGCAGTAACGACGTAGGGATTGGGTACGACGGCGATTTTTTCCAGGTCGTCATTTACAGCGATCGGACTCACTTGTGCTCTCTTTGTCCCGAACTCATAGACATCCCCGCTGCGGAACGGCGTCTTAATCTGGATGTAGAGGACATCACCGTCTTCGGGAAGAATGGGATCGACCCCTCCGAACGGATCCAGAAAATTGATGCGCCATACCTCGCGCGGAATGGCACCATCCTTCATGATGATACGAATGTAATCTCCGGGAGAAACCGCGCTATCACGTGTGGCCACATTCGGCTCCTCGAGTGCGAATAGTACCTCCTCGTCTTCATTCACATCCCACACGGTAAAATCTACTTCGAATCGAGGCGAGAACCACCAACTCGTATCCACCTCGCCGAATCGGATCTCATAGCTGGAAGGATATCCATGACGACGCGATGCAAATTTATAGCGATGCTCTACATTGATCGGTACATTGCAATCGCCCTGAATCCAACCGGAGTTATGCCCATCCCATTCGATGCTGTCGGTCATCACGAACAACCTCATCCCTTCAAAAATCGGATTTGAATCCTCTCCATGTACAAAGGGTGAGTTGTGGACTATTGTATCGAGCGTTGTGGTATTCATTAGCTGGTAACGGACTGAATCAGATCCTGCACTATCGCTGAAGGAAAGCTGATAGCGAAAATCCTCTACCAGCAGGGGATCGAGCACCTGGATCCATACATTCCCGGTGGCAAATCCTTCCACATGCGCTATTGAATCCTGCAATCCCCCTGTATTAAATCCTGCAGCAGGAGCCTGTGGAGTTACCTCGACTGTATTCTTGTCTAAAATAACGTTTCCGTTCAGATCGCGGACGATGATCGGATTTTTTTCTGAGGGATACATGTTTAGCGGAGCATCACCTCGGTCGTAGGAAACGACGGCATAATAATACGTTTTGCCGTTCATCACATCAGTATCGATCCAGGAATGCTGTAATCCCTTGTTATCCCCCATATAGATCTTCGTGCCCTGATAATCAAGCGGGAAAAAATCGAACACCTCGTTGCGGATATCGAATTGGGCGACAGGCTTAAGAAATGTCTTCTCGCCAAAGGCGTTGGTAATGATACGAGCATCCAAAAATCCGGGATCCGTACTTTTGTAGATCTTATATCCCTCGAAATCATACGCCGGATCCATGAATGGATCGTAGCTTTTCTCGGCCGTATCGTCCCAATAGAGCGTGACTCTATGGTCGCCTGGCACAGCCCAAACCTGAGGGAGATCGGGCGGACGAGCAAAGTTGTAATTTTCGTTGTAAATTTCTTGTACGACCTGCTTATTTCGAAAGATATCGGCCTGGTTTTCACCGAATACGAGACAAACTGAAAATCGTTCTGTCAATTGCGGTTTGAGCGGGAAAAGACCGGATCCGTATAAAAATGCAATATTACCATTTTGCAGTTTCGTGTCGAAGTGACTGTAGGAGATACGGTTCCAGATCTCAGCATCCTCATAAAACGAGACGCCGGTACCGATGAAGAAAACATCGAATGCCGTCAATCCGATCTGATCGGACTCGTTCTTGTCCGTATCGTCGATATGTGGCTCACCCGGCGTGGGAATCCCGTCACCCTCCCCCTTGTCCCCCGTTCCGGCCAGTCCATCGGCTCCGACATCATCGCGTTCCGGATCCCAATCGCCATTATTATCGATGCCATCATCGCGTCGTTCATCGATCATCTCATCGATCCGGCCATCGTTGTTGTTATCGACTCCATCCGCATATTTGAAACCGACGTGAATATCCGCCTCATCGATTAATCCATTTCCATTATCGTCGATCCCGTTTTCAGGCATCTCACCGATCACCATATTAGCCGTTATAACCGGGCTTCCCTCCTCACCGTCGCCATCATCATCGATTCGGTTGAAAGGATTGCCGGGACTCTCCAGAAACGCGTAGCCGCAGTAACCGGTGGGCTGCCATCCGCCCTCCCCGATCTCATTTGTGTCCCATGAAAATGTAATATCCTCCTGCAGGTCAAAGGAGGCATTATCGTCATTCGAATCGTACTGTCCGCCCACACCGACATCCACATACATGCCGAAAATCATTTTTTGATAGATCGTAGTACCTTCGTTCTTAATATCATAATGCCAAAATATCAAATCTTCTGCCAGCACATTGGACCACTGGAATCCGCGTACACCGACCCGCAATCCGAGACCGCGGCGCGTTTCATCGGTGGAATCAGGAAAAAAATCATGCCCATCATCAGAATCATCGTCCAACACAAAGTAGCTCTCCTGATCCGCATTCGTACGCTTGCCAAAGTAGCCGTTCCAATAGCCGTTCCAACTGGCATCTTTGTCAGGCCAGCTCGCAGGCCATGAATTAGGATTATCGCTCATAGCGATGTTATCCTGATTCGGGTTTGCATAATTGGGCCTCGGCTGCCAGCCGCGTTCGACACCAGTCGGTGAGACGTCCATCAACTCCCGATAACCGGCCTCACACATGTACAGGATATCTCCTTGATCGTTCACGACCTCGGTGACGACGATCGGGGTGATGCCATCCATGTATGAATGACCGCTCCCTCGTGGCCATACGCCTGATGGCTGTCTCCCCCACCAGGCAACCTCACCGAAATTGTAGAAAAGGGTCTCGACCAGGTTGCCGTTATGCGTCCCTTCTTTTCTATATTTACGATTACCACGATCCGCTTTCGCTACTCTTTCCTGACTGAGAATCGGGGTAGCTGTTAGCAGTAACATCATCACGATAATAATCTTTTGATATTTCATTGGATAACAACTCCATTCGTCTTCGAAATAGTATAATGCACTAGAATTCTACATCGAGACCGATTAGAATTTTTCTTGGTTCTGAATAAAAATCAGGTCGGCGCAACCATTCAGCCAGACTATTCACATGAGCCCGACGCTCACCGACGTACTGACTCACCAGTGAATACCCGGCGCGACCCGTATCGTCGTACACGTTAATCTCGTTGGTGCGATCGAACAGATTATAGACTTTTACAAACGCCGTATAACTTCCGTGACCTAGTTGGAAATGTTTGAAGAATCGGAAGTCGACATTCGAGTTAAACGGCTTGCGACCGCTGTTCTCGAATGTGGTCTCCTGGCTCTGAATCGCCGGGGTATAGGGTAATCCGCTTTGAAATTGACCGATGACTCCAACCCCGATAAAGCGAGGATTATCAAACGACGCTGATAGATTCAGCGTATGGCGCTGATCCCAATTCAGAGGAACAACCTGTATATTGCTCTTCTTGGGTGGGTCGGCCTGATTGTTGTAAAATTGATGGTTCGGGTCGGATGCATTGCCTTCTGCTACCTGGTACGTATAATCGAACGAAACCGTAAGGTGATCGCTGGCGGTCGCCCTCTTGTTCAAGGCGACGGTTATTCCGCGTATATTCCCATAGTCGCGGTTGATATAGCGGGCGTAGCGGTCACCGAGAATATATGTCTCGTAAATCTCGGTACCCAACAGATTTCGCGCGTCTTTATAAAAGCCGGTGACGTCGATACCGATCTGATCGAGCAGCGATTGTTGGTAACCGACCTCATAGATCACGGTGGTCTGGGGATCCAGGTCCGCGTTACCCATCAGGGTACTCAATCCGCCTGGTGCGACCGCAAAGCGGGGATTCATATACAGGTACTCATAAGGCGGAAGCTGAAAGAAATGTCCGTACGATACATGGACCACCCCGGTGGCCGAAATCGGAAAAGCAATACCGATACGGGGACTGATCTGATGTTTCGGCTTCGCTTTCGCAAATCCCTGCTCCTTTCGGGAATAGGAGTTATCCGGATCGCGCAGATCCACGGGGACGTCCTGGTTCGCATTGAAGTAGTCATATCTTAAACCCGCGTTCAGCGTCATCCAGGTGAGCTCAATCTTATCCTGGATGTAGGCGACGGCCTCGAAAGGATGATGGGTGTATTCTCCCGCGTTGAAGAATCTTTCAGCGCTGTAGATTCCTCCTCCTTCCACTCCCTTGTAATAGGCCGTTCGATTTTCCAGGTGGAGTTCATTATACTTAAATTCCGTACCCGCTTTCAATTGGTGGATCCGAGTCGCCTGGGAAGTGATATCAAATTTAACCTGATTAACCGTAGTGGTACGATAGAAGTGCGTCATATTCGTTCCGCCGGTGAGAAATCTGTAAGCGTCCTCTCGGTTACGTAATAATTCAGGATTCACGTAGTTGGGGTCATACAGATTTTCATAAAGATATGATTTGTAATCGTAATGGTAACGATTGAGCTTGAACGTGTAAAACGTCCTGGATGACAGCGTGTGATTCCAATTCAGGATGTGAGTGTGCGCCTGATCACGATTTTTTACATTTCCGTCGGGATTATATTTGTACAGATGATCGTAGTATTTCCAGCGCGATATATCCCCGAGAAAGTTGTAACTCAGTTTTATGCCAGGGGCGACTGCCAGAACGAGTTTCGCATTGGCATAGTATTGAACGCTCTCGTTCATGGGTACGTATGCATCATCGCCGCTTTGTTCTGAATAGACGGCGTTCGAATTTACAAAGTTGGAGGAATCGGATGGATTATATCGTCGCTGCCCATAAAGCCAGCCCTCGTTGTACAAGCGTCTCATGGAGATATAGTAGCTTAATTTCTTGCTAAATATCGGCGAGGGACCCGTCATATAAATCTGAGCGTTGTTCAGCGACAACGGACTTATATCATCGATATGCAAAAACAGATCGCGATGGTCGCTGAGATAGTCGCCTGCGTAGAATGAAGCACCAATCTTAAATTCCTGATCCGGGTCTTTGGTGACGATTTCGACGATGCCGGACATTACCTGCCCGTATTCGGCGTTGAAGGTGCCGCTGATGACTTTCAACTCCTGGATAGCACCCTGGTCGACTTCCACGGCTAACTTGCCGGAGAATGGATCCGATACCGAAACACCATCCACCATGTACGCGATCTCACTGGCGCGTCCGCCCCGGATATGAAGATCGCCACCGCTATCCTTCACAATGCCGGCCTGTAACTTCAAGATATCCTGAAATGATTCTACCGGCATCGCGGTGATCTCATCGGCAGAGACCGAAGAGGCTGTTGCCGTAAGATCCTTCTGGATAAGAGGTCTCTCGGCAATAACCGTGATCTCATCACCAAGGTCGACCACAGACTGAGCGAGTTTAAAATCGACGTTCGTGGTACGATCGACGGAAACTTTGACGTCCGTAAACCGCGTTGTGCGATAACCGATCATAGAGGCGAAGATTGTGTAACTGCCGGGGGGTACATTCAGTATCGCATAATACCCATCCATATCGGTTGCTGCACCGAAACTGGTCCCTTCGATGATGACGTTGACTGCCATGAGTGGCGTCCCCGTATCTCCATCGAGCACCACTCCTGTTACTTTGCCTGTTTGACCGGCGTGGACAAGCGTGGTGAAGCTGAAAAGAACGATGAAAAGAATGTATTTACATTTCATAACCGTAACCATGATTGTGTTTAGTAAAAAAGGGAGCACCACATGAACTGCTGATGCTCCCTTATTATCGACTAATTACTTGACCATGATCATTTTTCTTGTTTGCTTGAATTCCGGGGTACTGATTCGATAAAAATAGACGCCGTTGCCAACGATATTGCCAGCATCGTCTTTACCGTTCCAGGAAACGGAATGGACTCCTGCGGGCATCTTGCCGTTGACGAGCGTGGCGACTTTACTGCCAAGGACGTTATACACGTCCAACTGGACATCGGTAAATTTTGATAACTGATATTGAATTGTCGTGGTCGGATTGAACGGATTGGGATAATTTTGATCCAATCGGTAATTTTTAGCGACCGCAACGGGTTTCTCTTCCGCTACGCCGACGGCGGGATCGGCCAGGACCACACCTCGATAGAGATAAAATTTCTCAAAACCGGTATCACACCACTGGGTTCCCCACCATTGCGGTACGTAATCGGAAACGTTGGGATCATAAGCGTCAGCAGAAGAATAATCCAGATCCCACATGAGTATGCTTAAATTGACGGTATCCCCTTCGGCATATCCGTAGTAATCCGTTCGTACCAGGACTTCCATCGAATAGCCAACATCGGGACCGTTCGACTCGGTGTGTGTTACGGTTCCTTCCGGCTCATACGAGGCACCTTCGGCGGATCCGGCGGGGACATTCCCATTTACTTCGAAGACGGCCCCAGCGCCCTGGGTATTATTGAAGTACATATTTTTGATCTCCATCCGCTCGCCCGGACCAGGGATTAATCCTTTTAATGTCATCCAGAGGAACAGTCCATCAGCCTCCCAACCTGGTTCCCATTTACATACGGATGCATCATTCGATTCGACACCCACATACAAATCGGTACCGTTGCGAGCAAATTTTACGATCGCCGTGCTCAGGTCCTCATACTGATTATATGGATTGCCCCATTGCATATAATAGCCACCTGAAGATTGATTGGAACCCTTGCCGACCGCTACAAATTCCGCATCGTTCCAGAACCCTTCGTTCAACTGGCCATCCAGGACGAGTGGTTCTGTGGTGGCGATAGCATTTTTATGCGGTGGATCGGCGAGACGCAGGATACGCATTTCACCACCCCATTCACTACCCCACCACTGCTTATGGTAGGATCCAATCACCCATTCTTCGCCGGGACTGCCGGTTTGGCCATCGGGATCGAAGATGTTGATGAGAACGGGTACGTCGGCGTACGGATCGGTATAACCCAGCACATCGAGATGGATAACTAATTCAGCCGTGTAACCTGCATCGACTTGTGTGGTGTCGTTGACAATCGTACCTGGATTTTTAAAGGCCACCCCTTCGCTTGAACCGGCGACGTGCTCTTCATGGACGATATCCGGATCGGTGCCAGAGGCATTGAAGTACAATTTGATCTCTCTGTCGATGCCGTTCGCGTCTTTGATTTTCATGAACAATCCATCGCCTTCCCAGCTATTCCCCCACTTACTGACGTATTGATCATCCGACTGCAAGGCGATATACACGTCAAGACCATAATGCAGAACCTTGACGATCGTGGTCGTGGTGTCCTCATACGTTCCGGAAACCTGGACTTCACCGGTTACACCGTACTCGACGTCGCCCGGTTTGAAGTTAGAACGGAAAATCAGATGATCGAATCGGCGCAGCCAATCGGTTTCGTCTAACTTACCATCGAGCACGATCGGATGTTCAGCTGATTGGACCTGTATAAACTCAGGATCGACGTGTCCCGGAGGACCGACCGGCAAGGTCTTCACTTTAAATGTAGCCGGGGATGTGGTGGCAGCTGCGAGTCCGTCTGTAAATCCGTCGATCATGAATTGAGCTTCGCCCGTGGCCCCTTCTTTCACGGTAAAGTGCAGGATAACGAGGTTACCTTCTGCCGGTGACGTAATTTGTCCGGTCGCCGTGAATCCGGCGATTCGCAGCGTATTAGCAGTTAATACACTCAAATCCTTGAACATCCACGCCTCCAGCAAGGTACCGGTAAAATCTTTGTCATCATATTGAAGCAAATCATCGGGGAAATGAAAATCCAGTCCTAACGAACTTATCTCATCTCCGGTACCGCTCAGTTTAATTTCGACCGTAAAACTCTCTCCCGGTCCAACTTCGTAGAGAGCTTCTGAGGGACTGACATCCCATGCG
>JAFGOE010000002.1 GCA_016926625.1 Candidatus Zhuqueibacterota bacterium | reverse complement strand
GTCACTATTCTCAAGAATCTGTGCTAGTTAAATTTACGGTTGGGTGGTGGCTGGGCTCTGTGGCCTCAGTGCTCTCAGTGGTTAAAAAAATAAAAAATTATCAAATTTATATTGCATTCACCCTTTTTTTTTTGTATATTTCCCGTCAATTAATGATACTATTTCAGCAAGTTAACCTTAGCCGTTATAGTCAGTTAATTGCACTGAAAAAAATGAACTTTTATAAAGATTATCAATATAATAAAGTTGAAAAGATAATCGAAATTAATTGTAACAAATAAACAGCAAATGAATTCAATCTCTCAAATAAAATTTTTACTATTATTCATCGTCTATCTCTATCTGTTTTCGTTCTGGTCCGATTTATCAAGGACTCAGGATAGCGATGAACTATTCGATGAGATATCATATCTTCACTCTTCCGAAGAAAAAGTCCCATCCCACCAGGATTCCCCGTCTTATTTTTCTATGTCATTTGTCGTCGTTAAAATTTACCGCAAGTTACACATTATATTAAGATGCGTTCCTAACGCCACGCAGTCCTTTTTTATTTCATTCACTCCTTCTCATCATGAAGCTATGTGCGCGCTTTGCGCGGCACCACTGCGCTCATGATTTTCAGAAGCTTTACTGTCTCTTGACTCCAACACATTAACATAATTAAAATGCAATAAATGCCAGTGACAACTGTGCAAGTTTTTAAATCTAGAAAGGAAACTTTAAACCATGGAAAAATTAGTTCCACTAGTGGAATCTGCAGACGAACCTCCCGAGCCTGGATCGGCACCTCTCACGGATGAGTTCGTGCAGAATTCAATCAATTATAACGCAAATCGAAAATCTGACATGAACTTATCATCTTTAGAAGTCAAAACAAAAGAAATATCATCCATGTTTACGGTGAACTATCAGGGTGAAACGTCACCGTTCTCATTGACAATGAGCATGCGCTCGCGACGATTCCGCGACCGATTCTTTCCGGATGCTACCGATAAGCAATGGAACGATTGGCGTTGGCAGCTTCGCAACCGGATCAAGGACCTGGAGACTCTGCAGCGCATCATCGATGTATCCGAGGACGAACGTCAGGCCATCAAGCAGCATGTCGGTTCGCTGCCTATCAGTATTACTCCGTATTACGCCAGCCTGATCGATCCGAAGGATACGGCACAGGCTATCCGCCGTATGGTCGTCAGCGTCACCGACGAATATAAGGTGAGCCCGGAAGAGGCGAACGATCCGCTCGGTGAAGACGCGCATTCTCCGGTGCCGGGACTGGTGCATCGATACCCGGATCGGGTGCTGTTTCTGGTGACTGGCTTCTGCTCGGTCTATTGCCGCTACTGCACGCGTTCGCGCATGGTAGGTAATTCGGTCCGCGAATATAAATTTAATGTTCATCAATGGGAACAGGCACTCAACTACATCGAACAGCATAGCGAGGTCCGTGATGTGCTGCTCTCGGGTGGGGATCCGTTGACACTGGCCAATGATAAACTGGAATGGTTACTGCGACGTCTGCGTCGAATTCCACATGTGGAAATAATTCGTATCGGGACGAAAGTGCCGACCGTGCTTCCGCAGAGGATCAGTCCCTCTCTTACGAATATATTGAAGAAATATCATCCGCTGTGGATGAGCATCCATTTCAGTCACCCCGGCGAGCTGACGCCTGAGGTGAAACACGCATGCCGTTTATTAGCCGAAGCCGCTATCCCGTTGGGAAGTCAGACCGTTCTGCTGAAAGGCATCAACGATAATGTGGAAACGATGAAGCGCCTGAATCAGGGATTGATGAAGATATTGGTCAAACCGTACTACCTGTATCAGTGCGACCCGGTTTCCGGGAGCTCGCATTTCCGCACCACAGTGGAAAAAGGTCTGGAGATCATTCAGGGGCTGCGCGGACACACGTCCGGATACGCGGTACCTCATTACGTCATCGATGCTCCCGGAGGAGGCGGCAAAATTCCCGTTCTGCCGAATTATGTGGTCGGCAGAGAAGGGAACAATGTGATCCTTAAGAATTATGAGGGACATACCTATAAATACCCGGATCCTGTGAACCAATCACAGCCATCATCTGATGAAAAAAAGGAAGAGAGGTAGCCATGCTGATCGGTTTAACCTATGATTTGCGCCAGGATTACCTGAATCTCGGATATTCAAAAGAAGAAACAGCCGAATTCGATAAGGAGGAGACCATCGCCGGGGTCGAGACTACTTTACGCGAGCTTGGTTACGACACCGATCGAATCGGGAATATCTGGCAGCTCACGAAACGCCTCAATAACGGCGAGCGATGGGACCTGGTCTTCAACATCGCCGAAGGGATGTTCGGCATCGGCAGGGAAGCGCAGGTGCCTGCAATTCTGGATGCTTATAACATTCCCTATACTTTTTCAGATCCGCTCGTTTTGTCGTTGACCCTGCACAAGGGGATGACCAAACGAGTGATACGGGATATCGGCGTACCGACGGCTGATTTTGCAGAAATAAGATCAGAAGCGGATATTTTAAAAGTAACGTTGCCCTTCCCATTGTTTGTGAAACCGATCGCGGAGGGAACCGGCAAGGGGATAAACTCGGCGTCGCTGGTCCATTCCCAGGATCAGCTCTATTCGATGGCGTTATACCTGTTACAGACTTTCAAACAACCGGTGCTGGTGGAAACTTATCTGCCTGGACGAGAATATACGGTCGGCATAGTCGGAACCGGTGATACGGCCAAGGCCATCGGCACTATCGAGATTATTCTCAAGAGCTCCGCAGAGGACAACGCCTATTCGTATGAAAACAAAGAGCATTACGAGGGCAATGTCATTTACCGTCCCGTGTCCGATAAGGCGAAGGATAAGGCTGAGACGATCGCTCTGGCAGCCTGGCGGGGACTCGGCTGTATGGATGCCGGGCGTATCGACCTGCGCGAGGATGCGAACGGGGTGCCTAATTTTATCGAAGTGAATCCGCTGGCCGGCATCAATCCGATCCATTCCGATCTGCCGATTCTCAGCCGTCTGCATGGAATCGATTATAAACAATTGATTTCTATGATCATGGATAACGCGATTGAACGGCTGGGGGACCGGATTAATACCCGTGAGCTCAGCCAGCCCGTGGCGAACGTGCTATGAAGGTTCTGATTCTGCATGGCGACGTACCCCCGGATGCATCGGCCGATGAACAGGACGTGCTCGTGGAAGTCGCTGCTGTCGAAAGGGCAGCGCGCGAGCTGGGACATGCGACCGCGTCCTTTTCGCTGACCTTTGATGTACAGCGCGCAGCCGAGCGCATCAGAAAGGAACACCCTGATGTCGTCTTCAACCTCGTCGAGTCGATCGACGGTAAAGGAAGGTATATCCATCTGGCACCGATGCTGCTGCATCGACTCGGCATCCCCTTTACCGGTGCCGATATGGATGCCATGTACATGACATCGAATAAGATCGTGGCCAAACGCGTCATGCGATCGGCCAATATTTCCACCGCCGATTGGATCAGCCCCGGATCTTTATCTGACGAAAGAGACTCAATCGAACTGCCCTGTATCGTGAAATCCGTATGGGAACATGCCTCTGTCGGTCTGAGTGAAAACTCTATCGTCTACGATGAGAAGATACTCGTCGACCGGTTGTCGGACCTGGAAAAGAACGATCCGGGCAACTGGTTCGCAGAGCGCTATATTGACGGAAGAGAGTTTAACGTTTCCGTAATAGAGAAGGATGGTCGACCCCTGGTGCTGCCGATAGCCGAGATGGTCTTTAAAGACTTCCCGAAAGACAAAGCACGCATCGTCGATTACAAAGCGAAATGGGATGAATCGTCGCCGGAATATCTGAATACAGTACGCAGTTTTGATTACCCCGCGGAGGATGATCATCTGCTCGCTGAACTGACGGAGATCTCGGTCCGCTGCTGGCATGTGTTCGGCCTGTCCGGTTACGCTCGGGTCGATTTCAGGGTCGATTTACATAACCGACCGTATATACTGGAGGTTAATGCGAATCCCTGCCTCAGCCCGGACGCTGGCTTTATCGCCGCATGCGGGATGAAAGGCCTTACCTACGTGCAGGTCATCGATACGATTCTATCGCGGTTCCGTCAGGAATTGCACTCAGAAGAGTGATCCTGATGATTGTGGATGGGAAATAGGGGCATAAGTCCACTGGCTCAATCGTATCCACATCGCTTGATTAAATATAATGGAGTACGTTGCAGCATGTTTCGAATCAGACGAATCTATGATAATATATTTCCCGTAAATCAGGAAGCGATCAAGCAGGTCCAGCAGATCTTGCGCGCTCAATTCAGTGGATTAGCGAAACACAAGATCGATGCCATCCCCATGCTGCTGCAAAATCCGTTGGAATATCGTTTCCGTTCGATACTGTTTTTAGCCGAAGGGGATAAAGGACAGGTAAAGGGGTTTGCATTGCTGCAACATGCGGCGGATCTGAATTTCTGTTTTCTCGATTACATCTCTGCTGCACCAGGCAGGACAGGAGGGGGCATCGGTGAGGCTCTCTATCGCAGGGTTCGAGAGGAAGCATTGGAGTTGAAATCCACCGGCCTGTTTTTCGAATGTCTACCCGATGAGCCTGCGCTCTGTAAAGACAAAGAGTATCTGAAACAGAACGCCGCACGATTACGTTTCTATGAGCGTTTTGGTGTGCGGCCGATCGCCAATACAAAATACGAGACCCCGGTGAAACCCGATGATGATTGTCCCCCTTATCTCATGTATGATGATCTGGGAAGGGATGTAAAATTATCGCGCAAGAGTGCAAGGACAATTGTAAAGGCCATATTAAACAGGAAATATGGTGATGTCTGCCCTGTCGATTACGTCGATAGGGTGGTCGGCTCTTTCAACGATGATCCGGTCAGAATCAGGGAGCCACGTTATAGAACCAAAGTAACGCCTGGCGAACTGAATATTAAACAAAAGCACGCTCCGGAAGTGATCCTGGTTGTCAATGATATGCACGAAATTCATCATGTTCATGAACGGGGCTATGTGGAATCACCGGTACGCATTAAGTCGATCCTGCAGGAGATCATGCCCACGGGACTGTTCCAAAAAGTAGAACCGAGACATTTCAAGGAACAGCATATCACTGCCGTGCACGATGTAAATTTTTACAATTATTTCAAAAAAGTGTGCGAGCTTATCCCCGCCAACCGTTCTGTATATCCCTATGTGTTCCCTATTCGCAACGCAGCCAGGCAGCCTAAAGAACTGCCGGTACGAGCAGGTTACTATTGCATCGATACATTTACCCCACTGAATAAAAATGCATTTCTCGCGGCGAGGCGGGCGGCGGACTGTGCTTTGACGGCTGCCGAGAATCTGCTCGGAGGCTATCGATTGGCGTACGCGTTAGTGCGTCCGCCGGGACATCATGCTGAACATCGTGCCTTCGGAGGATTTTGCTACTTCAATTCGGCGGCGATAGCGGCGCAATATTTGAGTGCGCACGGTAAGGTGACTATTTTGGATCTCGACTACCATCACGGCAACGGGCAGCAGGAGATATTTTATCGGCGTGATGATGTACAGACTATATCGATCCATTGCCATCCCCGCTACGCTTATCCCTATTTTACCGGCTTCGCCGATGAAACCGGCGCTGAAGAGGGCAGAGGGTACAATATCAACCATCCCTTGCCGGAGACGATCGATGCGGCTCAGTATAAGACGACGCTGCAGAAAGCGATTGAACAGGTGAAACGTTTTCGACCTTTGTTTCTGATCCTCTGTCTGGGATTGGATACGGCCAAAGGTGATCCAACGGGATCCTGGGACTTGAAGGCGAGCGACTTTGAAGGCAATGGTTTTAAAGTCGGTTCTTTGGGATTACCGACTCTGGTCGTGCAGGAAGGTGGCTACCGATCCAGGTCGATCGGTGTGAATGCGCGACATTTCTTTATCGGATTGTACAACGGCTTCCGATCAACGTTATAGGCTCATTAAGGAGAAAGAATTATGAATTTTCGTAGCGACGTATACGAATCTGATGAAAAACTTGTGCGAGACATCGTGACTTCGACGGGTTTTTTCAATGAGGAAGAGATCAACATCGCGGTGGAGTTGGTTAGCGAGCGATTGCAGAAAGGCGAGAGCAGTGGATACCTGTTTCTGTTTGCTGAGGTAGCTGGAGTGACCGTGGGCTATTCGTGCTATGGTCACATCGCCGGGACAGAGCACAGCTATGATCTCTATTGGATCGCCGTTCACAAGGATTACCGGGGAAAGGGGATCGGACACCAATTGCTGACAGCGAGCGAAGACGATATCCTGAAACGCGGAGGACACCGTATTTATATTGAGACATCGTCAAGAGCACAGTACGATCCGACCCGTGCCTTTTATCTCTCTGCAAACTATCAAATCGCCACTATCCTGGACGATTTCTACGCCCCGGGTGATTCGAAATATATATTCCTGAAAATCGTTTGAACTGATCGGGGGCTGTATTAAAAGTCCAAAATATAATATATTTAGCACAATTAGTAGTAAATTTTTTCATAGCATACAATACGTGGTATTTGACGAATAAATTCGTCAATACAAGTAAATTTTTGATAAGCCCCTTGACTTTTTATGGATTTTGGTATATATTTTAAAGGATAAATTAAACACACATCTCAAATCATCATACGGTTATTTGATCGTTCTCGACTTCATATCCCATCGATGTCCTATGGAGGACGGGTCGATATGCTATTGATCGTGTATCGAACCATGCTCGACGATCTATCGACATGCTATTTATACTTTCTCCCCCTGATTGTCTTTTTTACTACGTCTTATCCGACTGCCATTCATGTATAACGATTTAATCCATCTGATGTCCTGGTGTAGCAGGGGCACGAAAGGATTTATACGAAGAGAAATTTACTCAACGAGCAACAATTATCTGATGATTATTAATGCTTTGACTAGAGAAGTACAGCGTCTGTTTGCGGATGATGAGAAATCTTAAAAATCTCCAGGCAAAAGGTTATATAGCTGTTGCGCAATCTCTTATTTGCTGATTTTTAAAGATTCAATTTTCCGTCAAGCCGAGCCGTGTTAAAACCTATCGACATGATAGATTATTCATCGATATTTAAGGAGAAAATGTATTATGTCAGATGAACATTCAATCACTCTTTTATTCCCTCAAAAGTGCTGTATGTGTCTGAAAGATCCTGAATTAGAAATGGATATTCAACACAAAGAGACAGAGGGTACTCAGGAAATGTTATACACCTTTAAAATTCCGATTTGCCATGATTGTAAATCTTCGATTGACTCTTCCAATGTCCTATCCTGGCTGGCAGCAATTCCCATTTTCGCTCTGGCGGCGTATCTGGCTTTGGGTGTCGGAAGAGCGTTAGGTTGGATATTGGGTGTCCTACTGTTCTTTGTCGGCGGGGGAGTTAAGGAAGCCTTGAAGAAACGGCCTGTCAATATCGGCACACAGTACGTTAAACGGATGGTAAACGGAAAAATTTTGGAGTTTCCGATGCATCTGCCCGTGTTTGCGAATAAAGAATATCAAGCCTTGTTTGAAGAAGCGAATGGTACGAGTCTTACAAAAGATAAAGAGCTAATCAAGAAATCGTACGATAAAATGCTTAATAGCCTGCAATTTCTGGCAGCGGACGCGGAAACACAGTTAAAGGTTCTCGATGGGCAAACATCCATTTCAGATATTTTCTATAAATTTGGTTGGACTTTCTTCGGGCAATCGGATCTGGTAGAAGCCGGTTTCATCGATAAAAATCAATTAAGAACCATCGATTCATTTTATTATGAGTTTAAATATCCTGACGATGATGATGAGATCAGGCAGGATATTGAGACCAATCCAATCTGGAATGCTCTCCGAGAAAAAGCGACTACCCTGCTCGCGGAATTGGGCATTGAGAAATCGAGCCCAAATATGAGGTTGGATTAATTTGTGAGTATAGATATCAATGTTATAAACTATTATATTTTATTTAGATAACGTACTTACTATCTACATGTAAGTACATGAATAGATAATTAACAAGATCTTTTCATTTTTTAAACCGTAGAATCAGGAGAACATATCATGTCGTATAAACAAAAGGATTTAGAAGCATTTGCTAAGAAAACTCTGGGCACGAGCATTTCCAATGTGAGTGTAGAAAAAACCAATAGAAAAGATGTTTGGCGTTTTAATGCGACTCTCTCTGGTGTCCCTATTAACACCCCATTCGTTGTGGATCTTATTGGTGTCGATTTTGAACCGACATGCGGCGTACGAATACATCAGGGATTTCAGGAAGCTCTTCAATCAGCTACCAATAATTTATTGAATAAAAAATAAATTAAAAATTTTACAGAAATTCCACATCTCTCTAAACTATTTAAAGTCGCGGCTGTAGACCCGGACGCGGCATTGATGACCGTGAACGCCCGAGCATGGAAAGCCAGGAGATCTGGCTCGATGTAAAATTGGCTAAACAAAATTAGACCTGCTCTATACGATAAATTTTCTTTCTTTCAACACAATATTTATCTCCCCCTTAATCCAGAAGACCCTCCGGAGGACCGGAGGATCTTCCATTTATCAAAACTTACCTTCGTACATTTGGAACGATCTGCTGTTTTCAATCTCAGGATATCTATCGCCATTTTAGTCGAAATCATTCGACGCTTTGGTCGAATGTATGCTTGCAACGTGATTTATTCTTATTATATAAATTACATAATATCAGCTAGATAGAATTTAAAATATTATTGGCATGTAATTTGAATATCATTTATGTAAACGTAATTCACTACGGGTAGTTAATCTATTTGAAGGAGTTTATAGCATGAGAAAGCGATCTTTAGCAGCTACATTCATCATGGT
>JAFGOE010000026.1 GCA_016926625.1 Candidatus Zhuqueibacterota bacterium | reverse complement strand
GGTCAAATCGAGATCCGTGATCTCAATCGATTCATCTTCAGGAATTTCGTCACTTTCAGATTCTATTGGGATTGCCGGTCGTGCAGGAGGTGGCGGCATCTTAATTTGTTCAGTCTGTGGGATCTCTTCGACTTCGATCTTTAAGTCCACAGATTTTTGTTCGATGATGTTGTGTTCAAACCGTTTGAAGGCTTGAAACAACAGGATACACAGAAGTAACGCAATGATTAAACCAACTTCAATCACTCGTCGATATTTTAGTTTTAAATCTACTTCTGGATTTTTTTTAACCATCAGTGTTCACCTCGCTTCATTAACCGGCTGTTTTAGCCGAGTAATTAATATTTAATGCGTCAGCTTTTCTCAACTCTTCATGAATATCAGAGACGACTGACATCTTTGCTTTCTGGTCGATTCTCAGGGAAACGACCTTGAGCGGATGCAGAGGATCGGCACGTTTCGAATACATCAGTCCCGAGATCTCATTGATTTCGACGAAACGATCGTCTATCATGATCTGTCCCTTATTGTTAGCATAGATGTAAGCTACGTCTCGTTTACCCGGCAGTTTCTCGATTTTACGTGCTTCGGGCAATCGAACCGGGATTCCGCGGAACTCTTTAAACACGGTGGACACCATGAAGAAGATAATCAGCATGAATACGATATCTGGCAATGATGCATTGGGTATCTGTGCACCAGCCTTTTCTTTTCTTTGAAATTTCAAGGTGATTCCTCTCCTCTCTAACTTATTAGGAAAGTAATTAGATTCGTTTAATTTTCTGGTTCTGCGATAGAAATACGCGAAGCATTAGCTTGTTTTAATTGATCCAGCACTTTGATATAAACATAGTAATCGGTTTCCTGGTCCGTTTTAACGGAAACGATTAACGTCGGTCGCTGAGCTAATTTTTCAGTAATAATACTCTTAATCTGCGGTATGGGCGTCGGTATGTCGTCCAATAAAACTTCGCCCTGTGCGTTAATCAAAAGGTTCGTTATATTCTGACTTCGAACTTGTTTTTCCTCACCTTTAGCAGGTAAGACCAGACCGATTCCCTTATCGATATCGATAGTCGTCGTTACCAGAAAAAATATTAACAGTAGAAAAGCGATATCAGCTAATGAGCTTGTTGGTATTTCTGCACCTTCTTTTTTCCTTTTTTCTACCAACATGTTTTTTATGACTCCTACTTGTTATTTCTTATTTATTTCAATTAATGAATCGACGAATTCTACTGAACTTTCTTCCATATCGATAACCAGGCTATCGACTCGAGAAACAAAGTAGTTATGCAGGGTTTGAATGATCATAGCGACGATCAAACCGAAAAGAGTCGTCAACAGAGCAACAGAGATACCACCGGCGACGATCGATGGCGTAATATCATTAGCGGCTTCGATATCTTTGAAGGCAAGGATCATTCCCCACACTGTTCCGGTAAAACCTAACATAGGAGCGACTGAAACGACTGTAGCCAACCAAATCAAGCCTCGCTCCAAAAATGCCATTTCGATTGAACCAGCGCTTACAATGGCTTTCTCAACGGCTTCGATTCCATGGTCGCTTTTTTGAATACCAGCCGATAAGATCGAAGCGACTGGTCCGCGTGTATTTTCGCATACTTCAGCTGCTGCTTTTACGCCACCCTCTTTCATAGCCGTTTGAATCTTACTCATGAAAGAGCGTGTGTTAATAGAAGCTCGTGATAAAGTCCACAATCTTTCAATGCTAATAGCCAGTCCTATTATCAAACAAATTAATATAGGCCACATCATGCCGCCACCATCGACAAACATTTCAATCATTAGAAGTCTCCCTCCATAATTGTGATTAATCAGTATGTAATTTAAATAATAATAGTTATTATTTTATAAAAAGTCAATACTTTTTTTAAACAACCTAATTTACATTTCGAGTGTCAATTCCAGCAATCTTCGTCGCTTGAGGGAAATAATTCAGCGCTTCGATGACCTGCTTGTCTCCCATCCGCCGGTACTGATAATAGCGTTTAGAGTCCCATAAATTCCGTGCGATCTCAGCCTTAATGAACACCTTCATCTGTTCGTCGGCGTCAGCAAAATCCAGATCGCTGATATCCAATTTCAAGTGTTTGATCGATTTCTTGAACTCGTTTATAATCTCCGGAGTCACTTCAAAATCGATGAAGGATGCTTCATCCTGGGCCAGATAATTATGTTCGGTAGCGTACTGAGATCCGAACTCGAAGAAAGCTCGTTTCGACATCAACGTAGCAGCCGCTTTGGACAATTTTTCCGATTTGATCAGGATGTCCGGCGTAATACCGCCACCGCCATATACCTTGCGTCCCGAAAGAGTGTAATAGACAGGTTTGTCTGCAGTACTATCGGCGATCGAGTTCGGGTCGACATCATCGTAAGCTTGTTCGTAATAATCCATGATGCCGCCATCATATGGTCGCTGGATCAGCCGACCGCTGGGTGTGTAATATCTTGCTGTCGTTAGTCTGAGAGCTGAACCATCTTTCATCGGAATCTGGTTCTGGACGAGTCCCTTGCCGAAGCTGGTCTCTCCGACGATTAACCCTCTGTCGAGATCCTGTATCGCACCGGCAACGATTTCTGAAGCACTCGCGGAACCTTTATCGATCAAGATGATGATCGGATAGCCAGGATGCGTATTTTTGTTCGTCGAATAAAAATCATCGTTGGTCTCCGGCCTTCTGCCTCGCGTGTAAACGATCTTATGATTGCCTTTGATGAATTTGTCAGCGACCTCTATCGCCTGGTTCAACAAGCCTCCCGAATTGCCTCTTAAATCGAGCAGCAGTTGTTTCATGCCCTGATTCTCAAGATCCAGCAGCGCGCTTTCCAGCTCCTCGCCCGTGGTCTTTGCGAAACGGCCCAGGTACACATACCCGGTCTTATCGTCGATCATGAACGACGTCATCACACTGTATATGGGTATCTTGTCCCTGATGATCGTCACATCGAACGGATCGTCTAATCCGGGTCGCCTGATTGTAACCTTTACATGAGATCCCTTGGGACCACGCAGTTTGTTAAACACTTCCTGCTCAGTAATACCGTATGCTGATTCGCCCTCAATCTTAACAATCATATCACCGGGGCGTAACCCCAATGCTTCAGAGGGTGAACCTGCGATCGGCGAAATAATGGTCAGTACCTTGTCCTTGATAACAAATTCGATGCCGATACCGTAGTAATGCCCATCGAACTGTTCGTCGATCTCTCTCAGTTTTTTAGCCTCAATGTAAACGGAGTGAGGATCGAGTCGTTCCAGCATGCCCTGTATGGCGCCTGTCACCACTTCTTCGGAGTCAATCTCTTCCACGTAATATTGACGGGCAAGATTAAATACCTCCATAAACCGTTTGATCTGTTCGTAGATATTATCACTGGCGACTAAAAACCGTTCGTTCAGGCCGCTATAAAAAATTACAAAGATGAAGCTTATCGCTGTGATAAGAATCAGGATTTTCTTCCGGGTAGACATCATGTCACTCACTTACGTTTTTTACAATACCATTAATTTTCTGAACAATTTTTGCCTTCCATTCACCACCGGGGGAAAGTTTGATTTTCCAGTTGGGCAGAATCACTGAGCTTTGATAAACTCGTTCGAAACCGGATTCGGATTGTGATACCGTCTCGATCGGCAATCGCCATACCGTGCTTTGATCAGGTAGCAAAAGGTGGATGTCAAGATCAAGCCATTCGTCCTTCAATCCCATCTCATGGACATGATTCAAGATACCCGTGCTGTTCAATCGCTTGTTATCGATCTCCTGTCCTGCAGCGTAATAATATCGATCAGGGGCATCGCCTGCCAGTAGTGCGTAATTTAGCTCAAAACCGAACCACAAGTCAGCCGTGTGTTTCTCCAGATTTTGAATGGAATAGGTAATCTCCAGATCAGAACCGGTCGTTGAAACGCACAATTCTTTGCGCAACAATAGGCTTACATCTCCATTTTCGGTATGCACACGACCCTGACGACTCAGCATTATATTTAACTTACCGTTGCGTTTTTTTGTTTCGCTTTGATAGGCTCCGTGGATGAAATCACCTAACTCATTGTATTTCCCCGTTTTAAAGTCATCTATCGTCGTCTCAGGCGCAAGGAAGTGATCGACCAGAGCGCTCCGCCGGTAGGAGTCGTAATGGAGATACTTATCGAGATCGGCTTCTTTGGCGATGACCATGTCGTGAATGGAGGCGACCGCATCGTTGTTCTTATTGTTGTTATCTGAGTTATTATGTTCCACCAATTTTCGATGGTAACCCTCCTCACGACGGGTCATGGTATCCAGCAGATTGATCGTTCGCGGTTTAAAATCCATTTCGAATAGTGTACCACCGGATGACGGAGCAAAATAGAGGTTATAAACAGGCGTCTCCACGATTAGCTCATCGAGTCCATTGCCGTCGAAATCGCTATAATCCGTCCTCACCCAGCCTTCGTTCTGATCAGAGCCATCGCGTGTCAGTTTATCGAGAATCGTTTCCGCTTGAATCATATTTCTATAGACGGCGAAGCGTATGTTATTGAGATACAATCCCCCGAACACACCGTGCCAATAAGGACAGTTGCACTGACCAGCCCACAGATGATCTTTCGCCTCTGACAACAGAGTGGTATCAATCCCTTCTTTCTCCAGTCGTGATATCTTGTTGCTGACATAAAGCGATTTTTTATGCAGGTTGTTCGATTCCTGGTATTTGGCAAGAAAATTTCTCCAAAAGCCGCCGCGCACGAAGACTTTGTTCTGATCGAACAACTTATGATCCTTAAGCTGATGTTCGAAAGCCTCATATTTATGGATCGCTTTAGCCGGAAGCGCCCACTCCATCATCTCTCTGTAAGAGGCAGTCGGCAGGTAGATGTTCCCCATCGGTTTCAGATTTTCAATCACTTCGGAAAAATGTACGAGCTCGATCCAGTCCAGATTAGTTTCCAGCGCCTGAAAGAAGCGCTCGATCCAGCCGTTTTCATAGCAATGTTGATATGTTCCGGGCCAGATCCCAAATTTTTCACCATCATCGGCGAAGATGACTATTTTATCACCTTCTTCGGTTGCCAGTGATTTAAGGTAATCGATGGTGACCTGCGGATCCTGGAACGGGATCGTATAGCGCAACTTTTCGGATATCGGAAATATCTTGACTGTATTCCCGTTATCTTCGGTTACATAGTAGCCATGCAGATCATCCTCATCGAGGCCGGCGCTCTTGAAATGAGAATCGTCCACAAGCGTGTACTTTATGTTGGCAGCCGCCAGCGCCGTAGGCAGCTGTGGTTCCCAAATTCGCTCAGCCAGCCACATTCCTGATGGATTGTAACCTGTATGTTTTTCGACGAATCGGGTTAATTTTTTAATCTGACCGATCTTGTCGTTATCGGGGATGTTGATTAAGATCGGTTCGTAAAATCCTCCGGTCATCATTTCGACCTGACCCGCAGCGACCAAAGCTTTGAGTCGTCTTACGAAATCCGGATAATGATGGAGAATCCATTCGAACAGGATACCGGTATAGTGCTGGGCAATTTTAATCTTCGGATGTCCTTCGAGTTTCTCCAGAAACGGCAGATATGATTTTTTATATGCATCTTCGAATACGAATTCAAAATTTCCGACGGGTTGATGATTATGAGTTCCGAGAGCAAGTTTAATCTTTTTCAATTTCTTTATACCACGATTTAGTTAAGATATCATCAGATTAATTATGCGACAAACATCGTATATGTAATTAGCCATCACGATATTACCGTTGATTATAATTTACGGGCTACCTCCTCGGCTACTTCGAGGGTAGTCGATGAACCGCCCATATCATAGGTGGCCACTTTACCCTCCTGGATAACGGACGCGATGGCGATTTCGAGCCTATTAGCGAGCTCCAGCTCATCGAGCCATTCGAGCATGAGTCGACATGACAGCAGCATGGCGATAGGGTTGACCTTGTACTGGCCGGCATATTTTGGAGCCGACCCGTGCGTTGGCTCGAATACCGCGTAGTTATCACCGATATTGCCGCTGCACGCGAAGCCCAGTCCCCCTACTAATTGAGCACAGAGATCGGAGATGATATCACCGAACATATTGGAGGTGACCAGCACACCGTAATCGAGCGGATTTTTGATCAGCCACATGCACATCGCATCGATGTTCGTCTCCCAGAGTTCGATCTCCGGATATTGCTGGGCAATTTTACGTGCTTCTCTTATCATGAGTCCGCTGGTCTCCCGGATGACATTTGGTTTTTCGACCACGGTCACCGAGCGATAATTATATCGTTTGGCATGTTCGAACGCATCGCGGATAATGTTTTGGGCTGCCTTGCGGGTGATAATACGCAAGGAGATAGCCATGTCGTTGATGTCGGTATCTGCGAACTTTTTCATCTTCGGATGGAGCTCATGCAGTACAGAGTTCAATTTTTCAGGTACGGGGTGAAATTCAACACCTGCGTAAAGATCTTCCGTATTCTCACGAAATACGACCAGATCGAGGTCATCTTTATAATTTAACGGGTTTCCCTTATAGGCTTTGCATGGTCTGAGATTAGTTCTTAAATTAAATTCCTGTCTCATACGAACAATCGGACTGTTGTAAACGAGTCCCTTATTGCGCAGTTCCGGAGCGAGTTCTTTTGCTGCTTCTTCCTTGGGTTTGGATGTGATGGCACCAAACAGCGCACAATCTGTGCTTTTAAGCAGGTCGATCGTACGTTGAGGGAGTGGATCCCCTTCCTTACACCAAAATTCCCAACCAATGTCGCCATGAATGTAGTCCGCATCGAGTTTCAATTGATCTAAAACGATCCGGGCTGCTTCCATCACATCGTTGCCGACACCATCGCCCGGTAGCCATGCGATTTTGTATTTTGCCATAAGATAACTCCTTAAAAATTAAAATTGAACCGTAATTTAAAAAAAATAATATAGTATTTTTTAAGTCAAGAAGCAAGGTTTTTATAACGAAATAACTTGCTTCATGATGAAATTTTTTTTATCTTTCATCCAATTGATGAGCATCCAATTATTTCCAAATCAGGAGAAGAAACAATGGCGAATCTGGCAAACGTAACAGAAAAAAATTTTAATGACGAGGTCTTAACATCTGAACTACCTGTGCTGGTTGATTTTTGGGCTATATGGTGCGGCCCATGTAAGGTGATCACTCCGATCGTCGAGGAACTGGCGCAGGAATATCAGGGCAAACTCAAGGTGATGTCGTGCGATGTCGATACGAACCAATCGATTGCCATCAATTACGGTATCCGGAGCATTCCGACCCTGTTGATTTTTAAGCAAGGGCAAGTCGTGCAGCAAATTATAGGTGCTTTACCGAAACCTACGATAAAATCAAAAATAGATGCTGTATTGGATTAGGAATTAAGTGGCAGGAGTATTTTTATACCCTTTAACAAGATCCCAATCGCCATGTGATCTTCGGATGAACAGGTTGGTATAAGGGTCTTATAAAGGCGAAATGATTCCTTTACATCCGAACCTTATAGTAGATATAGAATGCGGATATACCAAAGATGATATTTCCCATCCAGGCTGCCAGCATGGGTGGGAGTACCCCGTTGTGTCCCAGTGCCTGACCCGTCTTAATGATGCCGAAATACATAAAGCAGATGAACAGGCTGATTCCGAAGCTTTTCATGGTTCCGCTCCGGGTTTTCAGCGATGCGAGTGGTGCACCGAAAAGCAGGATAATGAAATTGGCGAAAGGGAAGGATAATTTCAAATGCAGATCGACCAGCCATCGGCCTGGTTTTCCTCCGTTTCGAACAATATTGTCGATAAACTGCTTTAACTCCCGGAAATTCATCTCCTCATGTTTCCGTTGTTGACGAGAAAGCTCGGCGGGAGAGACATGAAAATCACTGCGTACGAGACTATCGGCCCGCGCAAGATGTTCGACGCTCTTATCAAACGTTCGAATAACGCAATCATGCAGCACCCATACGTTATCGCCCCATGTCATCTCGGGTGCATCGATACGCCTGGCGATGGAACGGAAATCCTCATTAAATTTTTGGATAGAGACCCGATGGCCCGTATTCGTATTCGGATCGAAAAATCCGATGTTGAGCCACTCTCCTTTGCCAAGCTGAAGGAAAACATCGTTCTGTCCACGGAGGCGTTTATTCTGAGTGTTTTGAACATATTCTCTGTAAATATCGATCTTCTTCTCGTTGGTCATCGGTACGAACGTTTCTGCAAGATAGAGAATGAGAAGGCTTAAGAGAAAACCGAATATAAATAAAGGAAGTAAAATTCTTACCAGTGAGATTCCGGCAGCCTTCATGGCGACAATCTCATTATTACGGGTCATCTGTCCGACACTGAACAGACTGGCCAGCAGCACGGCAACGGGCAGGGAGAGGACAATAATATAAGGAAGATAATAGATATAATAGTTTATTACGACGGTATATGGGACGCTCTTATCAATAAATTTATCGAGATACTCGATTAAATCGATGATGATGAAGATGAGACAGAACGCGAACAGAGCGAATATCAGTGTGAGTACGAATTTATGTAATATATATTTATCCAGGATTCTCATGATTTTTTCCATCGAGAGATAATGGGTTTAATGAAATTTAAGTTGAAAGTAGTCATTTCTTTGACCGTATGAATGACGAGGTATACACCGGCACTTCCCACCAGGATGTTCGCGATCCACATGGCGATGAAAGGCGAGAGGTATTGCCTGTCGGCCAGCTCTTCGCCACCAATGAGAAATGACCAATAGATGATGAAGAACAGGAGACTGATACCTCCTCCGACGGCCATCCCTCCGCGACGCGCCATGATTCCCAGGGGTGCTCCGATCAGTACGAATACGATGCACGCGAACGGGATCGAGTATTTTTTATGCACCTCAACGGATAGCCTGGAGTTCATGGATTTATAATTTTCGATCACCTGTCTGGCGGCATTCGTCTGCTGTGATAAGACTTTATGCTGCCTGATCTGTTTGCTGATATTGCTCATGAGTTGGTTATCGCTGTATTTAAATCCGGAGGGGAGGTTCGATTGCATAATGGGTGAGGTCCGTTTCTGTTGTACGAACGGAAAATATTTTACAAGGTGCGTTCGCATCAATGTATTGATCTCTTGTAGCTTGTCGCTGATCGACTCTTTGTTCTTCTTTATTCGATCGCGCATCATACTGGAACTCTGCTCACGGTCGCCGCGATAGTCGGACTCACTCCTCGTCAAAACGATATCGGGCACAGTGATGGTGAGCACCTGCTTCGGAAATTCGAGTCGCCGGTATTCCTCCAGTTTTTTAATGGGGATCTCGTGAACTTCACCGTTATACAGCGTAATCTTCATGATGCCGGTTGCTTCTTCGACTTTAATCTCCCCGCTTTCTGCGATGATGGTTTTATTGATTTCAGGATCCGTCTGATCCTGTATCATCACGCCTTTAACCAGGGACATGTGCTCTCTCTCATCGACTGAATTTACCAGCAGGTTGATGTCGGGAATTTCCCGGTAGATGATACCGGGCTCTAACGAAATCGTCGGTCTCTTCTTATGAATATCTCTCATGAGAAGAGCGAGTCTATGGTTTGCCTCCGGTAAAATGTCGTTATTAAAATAGATAAGAAGAGCACAGAGCAATGTAGCTATGATCAATATCGGAGAGATAATCTTGTAAAGGCTTATACCGCTCGCCTTGATCGCCGTTATCTCATGATCAGCAGACATCTGGCCGAATGCCATGAGGCACGCCATCAGGACAGCCATCGGCAGGGCAAGTGCGATGATCCATGCGATGTTCAAGATGAAGAATTCGAAGATGATGAGGATCGGAAGTCCGCGGCTGATGAGATCACCCAGTCTGGTGAACAGAAGATTGAGTATCCATATCAGGGTGATCACCATGAATCCGAATATGAACGGACCGATGTGTTGTTTAATAATATATCGCTGTAAAATGTACATGATTTTTTACGGTTGGTGGAACTCTTGCATTCGATTTAAGTTACAATATACGTAATTAGCGCTTTTTAATCAAGCAAATTTACTGAACCTTCGTAAAAACCTAAAATTAATACATGGGTGTTGATTTACGAGTAAAAGGACCTCAACACAACTCCACTGTTGGATAATTAAGCGTTATTATGCACAATGGATTTGCCTTTCAATTGATAGAGACTGAAAAGGATTAATGTTAAAATCTTTTTTTTTGTTTAATAATCAGGAATACTGGGCTCAGAATACATGCAATTCCAATATATCAGACGAATCAGTTCCCCTGTTGTACTCATTAGTGCAATTATTTGTTTCTCTTCGACATTGAAGGCAGATACAAGCTCGCTTGGAATCCGTTTAAATCAAAATTACACTTACGGCGTCTCCATATTCAAAGATGAACTGGCGCGTGGCCTGGCATTTACCGGCGTTCCATATCCGATATTAAAGACCAGGCCCAGGAACCTGAAATGGGAAAGCGCTATCGACAGCACGGGTAAGTACATCGAGTTTACAGAACAGATGGATGGTATCCCTTTCTCATTACCGGCCCGCTATGCAAAAGATGAATATTATGAGATCGCGCGCGACTATTACCTTAATCTGCAGTGGCAGAAATTCAAGCTTAAGAGTCTGACAGAGGATTCGCAGAAGAGCGGACGGGGAGCAGGAGGGCTGGCAATCGATATCCCTGTAAAGATCAAGAGCAAGGCCTTTCAAACGATATTCGGTGGGGATCGTGTCGGTTTGACCGTGAACGGTAACATCACGATAAACGGTGGTTTCCGGCATGAGAAGCGGAGTGAGGTCAGGACGGCCATCAACCGCGGCTCCGATTACAACTTTAAAATGGAACAGACACAGCAGTTCCGTGTGACGGGTAACATCGGGGATAAGGTGAAGGTGAGTGTGGATCAGGACAGCGAGCGTCCTTTTGATTTTGAGAATACGATCAAGTTGAATTACGATGGCTATGAGGATGAGATAGTCAAGAAGATCGAAGCGGGAAACATCTCATTGTCGCTGCCGGCAACGCGTTTCGTCACATTCAGCGGGACTAATTCAGGGTTGTTTGGTGTCAAGACCGAGATGACCATGGGCAATCTTGATTTTACCATGATCGCCAGTCAGGAAAAGGGTGAAAACAAAAAATTATCCTATACCGGAGGCGCACAGGAAGGAACACAGCAGATCAAAGACACCAATTTTATGAAAGGCGTCTATTTCTTTATCAATAAAGCATATCGCAATAATTACTTCCCTCTTAAAGATGGTATTCATACGTACGACCCCAATCTGGTGATATCGGATATCGAAGTCTATGTGTCCACATCCGAGCAGGATCCTAAGCGAATCTGGGGATATGCGGCAGCGGATTCATCCAGGATATATGATGATGATTTTGAGATCACCCAGGAACATGTCGAGGGATATTGGGCGAGGCTAGAGAAGACAGAGTATTTTGTGGCAACGGACCTGGGTTACATCCGATTGAACAGTTACGTCGGTGATGACAAGATGTTGGCTATCGCTTATCGTGATACGATCGGTAATCGTTATGGTGATATCAATTATAGTGCGCAACAGGATTCGATCATTCATTTGAAATTGATTAAACCGAAAAATCCGCGACCGAGTGATTTGACCTGGGATCTGATGTTCCGTCATATATACTATTTGGGAGCAAAGAATATCGCCGAAGACGGATTTGAGGCGAAGATCTATTATGATCCACCCTCTGGTGATGATGAGGAGACCATCCAGACCGAGGCCGGTGTTAAGTCCTGGCTTGAAGTGTTCGGATTCGATAAAGTGGATGAGGTGGGTGCTGCGATACCCGATAACAAGATCGATAACAACGCCAATATACTGCGTCTCGGCATGGGGGAGTTGGAGTTTCCATCACTGCGACCGTTTGCCGATTTGAATAACAGCTTGCTCCCGGACGATAAATATGTCGATGCCATGTATGACACCACCAATCAGAGTGAAATCACGCGTGACAGCAAATTCTACATCGAAATCAAATCGAAGAGTCGCAGTGCCACGATTCAACTCGGATTTAATGTCATTGAAGGCTCAGAGGAAGTCAGGCTGAACGGTGCACCACTGAAAAAAGGGTCTGACTACATCATCGATTACTATTCTGGAACGCTGACCATTTTAGATGAAAGAGCGACGAGTCCCAGTGCCGATTTGGAAGTCAATTATCAGCGCAATGAGCTCTTCCAGTTGGAGAAGAAAACCTTGCTTGGTATGCGCGCCGAATATAACTTATGGGAAGATTCGTTTATCGGTGGTACCTTTCTCTATTTAAATCAGAGCACATTGGATCAAAAGGTGCGAGTAGGAAAGGGTCCGATGAGAAATATTATCTGGGACGTCAACACGGCTCTTTCGTTTACACCCAATTTTCTTACCAAGGCGATCGATGCGTTGCCGTTGATTCAGACGAAACAGCCGTCCAGCTTGAAGTTCGAGGGTGAGATCGCTCAAATATTGCCGAATCCGAATACGTTGAACAACGAAAGCACGGATGACCGGGATGGCGTCGCTTACATCGATGATTTCGAAGCAGCCAAGAAGATTACGCCGTTGGGCGTTATACAGGGGGGATGGACGAGGGCTTCGACTCCGGCACAGAAAACGATATTTGAGATGGGGAGGATGTACTGGTACAATGATTATAATATGACCCCTATACAGGAAATCTGGCCTAACAAGGAGGTGAATCCGAACACCCCGAACCGTGTGCATGTGCTCTCCATGGTGTTGACACCAGAGGATTCGATTTCCGGTGGTGCGGAGAAGAGCTGGATGGGTGTGATGCGCCCCTTGTCCAGTGGTTACGCGGATCAGAGCGATAGTAAATTTCTCGAGATCTGGATCAACGGGAGTGTCGGTAAAATACACATCGACCTTGGCCAGCTCTCCGAGGACGTGATTCCGAATGGGCGATTGGATACCGAGGACCGTGAAGTAAACGGAATCAGAAACGGTCTGTTAGATGAAGGGGAGGACATTGGTTTGGATGGGATGAACGGCAGGGATCCGAACGATTTTTGGGATATCAATAGGAATGGGATTCAGGATCCCGGCGAACCGACGAGCTGGGACGATTGGGAACTCAATCAGAGCAGCGGATTTTACGAGAAGAGCAACGGGACTGAGGGGAATGAAAACAACGTCAATGGGCGTATCCCGGATACGGAAGATATTAACGGAAACGGGGTGCTTGACCAGATCAATAACTATTTTGAATATACGTTATCCTTATCAAAGACGAGCGAAGATACGATGTTTATCACGGGTGATAACGAACCCGAGGGCAAAGATGAGTATTATAAATGGTATCAATACCGAATTCCGCTGGCCGAACCCGATACGGTGGTGGGAAATCCGGACATGACTCGTTTGGAATTCGCGCGTATCTGGTTCGAGGGCATGCCAAACACGCGTGTTTTACTGCGCGTGGCGGAAATTAATCTGGTCGGCAATGACTGGAAGGAAAAGGGTATCGCGATATCGGACAGCAGTGAATTCGAGGTAAGTGATGACTCCACCGTAGTGGCTTCAATCATTAACACGCATGAAAATCCCGAATACGAGCCGCCTCCGGGAGTTCGAGGGGTTCGTGATCGTATTACAAGGGTCGAAGCGAAAGAACAGGCGCTGGTGATCAAGATAAACGGTCTGGACCCTGATAACACCGGTATTTTACAGAAGACGTTTTATCAGGCGGAAGATTACATTCATTACCGTAAGATGAAGATGTTCATCCATGGCGATCTGAAGGCAGGCAATTTCTATCCGTTCGAACAGGATACATCGGCGATCGAACTGTTTTTGCGGTTCGGCGCGGATGAGAGAAATTATTATGAGATACGTCAGCCTGTCTACCAGGGATGGGAGGGGAATGATATGGAGATTAATCTGGATGAACTGACGCAATTGAAGTTCGAGGTAGCGGATACATTAACGAAGATGCGTATCCAGCAATTTACCGACGGTAAAGAATGGCGCGTGGTGGGTGATCCTTCGTTGACCAACGTGAAGCAGATGATCCTTGGCGTGAAAAATGTCGGCATCTTTCCGTTCTATGGTGAGGTACTGGTCAATGAACTCCGGTTGAGCGAGGTTCGGAAGGACAAAGGCTACGCGATGCGCGCCAGAGTCGATCTGAAATTAGCCGATTTAATCAATGTGAATGCCGAGATAAATCGGCAGGATGCGGATTTTCATAACATCAACACACGGTTTGGATCGGGAGATAATACATACAGTCAGACCATGGGCGCAACGCTGCAACTGCAAAAATTCTTGCCGCGATCGTGGGGACTGTCCATTCCGGTGACATTTAATTACAAAACGAATGAATCGACGCCAAAATATCTGCCAGGAGCCGATATTTTGGTCACAGAATCCACACCGGACACGGTGTTGGACGTGATCCGCAAGTCGAACGAGAGCCTTGGTTACGGTGTATCGTTTCGGAAGACGACGAAGTCGAATAATTTCCTTATCAAGCATACACTGGACAACTTCGACGTCAGTTTCAATGGTGCGGAATCTTACTCAACGGATTCGAAGACCAAGGAATCGACCCGGGAGACGTACACGGCGAACATCAGTTATTCATTAAAATTTGGCGATTCTCATTTCGCTCCTTTCGGTTGGATGAAAAATATTCCGATCATGAAGGGACTTGCAGGGATGAAATTTTATTATCTGCCGACCAGTCTGAACCTTAAGGCAGCCGGAAATCAGTCGAAAACGTATTCACTGACCAGGTCGGGACTCGAAAACTCGGCCAGACCGTTCACGATTACTCGATCCGTACAGACTGGCTACAAGCCTTTAACGAGTTTGTCCTTTGATTTTTCGCGTACGCATCAGAGTGATTTAACACAGGCCATACGTCCGCAAGAGGAACTGATGAATTTACGATTCGGACAGCTCACGAACGTGGATCAAGCCTCCGGGATGAAGTACAATCCCAAGTTCTTTACATGGTTGAGCACAAACTTCTCTTATTCCACCAATTATAAATGGACGAACAATCTGCAATTGCAGAGCACGGGAACAGGACGAAGTGCGTCGAACAATAATTCGATATCCGGTTCTTTTACTTTTGATCCGAATAAATTGATCACCTCGCTGACGAAGCCGAAGAGCGGCGGTCGCGGCAATGTACGACCCACGCCAGCCAGGACTCAAAAAACGGAGGATAGCAAGGAAGGGGAAAAGGAGAAGGTCAGCAGAAATTACTTCAAAATGATACTCTCAGGATTGGGAGGTTTTACCAAGAGTTTTCAAGCGATCAGTATTAATTACACACAGCGAAAGAATAGCAGCTTTAACGGATTGACGGAAGGCAATCCGAGTTGGGAGTACATGCTCGGACTGTCGGATTCCACCGGATTAGGAACGGTGGAGGGAGTGGGAACGAACCGAAGTCAGTTCAGGGATTCCAAAAATTTGTCGTTGCAATCAGGCGTCAAAGTAGGCCGCAATATCGATGTGTCGTTTCGTTTCAATCATGATGAATCGTTCAATGAGAGCACACAGATTACAGGAGATGTATCCGAATCGGCATTTAAGATCTCAGAGGATGTCGATCCCATTCCGTTCCCGGAGTGGTCGTTTCGCTGGAGCGGAATAGAGAAATTACCCTACGTTAAAAAATTTGCTCAGCGCGTGAGTTTTGATCACAGTTTTTCTGGAAAGACATCGGAAGCATGGCAGAAGAACGCCGGGAACATCACTAAACAGACTTACACCCAGAGTTTCAGGCCGTTGATCGGACTGAATATGACGCTGGTGCATAATATTACGATGAACGTGCGTTACAATAGCAGCAAGACGGAGGAGAACGTGACCAGCGGCAGCGATCTGACACGATCGTACACCAATGATTTCTCCGTCCAGGGCAGCTATTCGAGAAGCGGTGGTTTCCGGATACCTATTCCGATATGGCCGTTCAAGAACAAGGAATTCAAGAACAATATCGATTTGTCGTTGACCTTTAATGTGAGTGACAACGTTTCCGAGCAAAACAGGACGGGTGAGTGGGAGGAGATGAATAAAACATCGAAATGGTCGTTCAAGCCGCAAATGACATATCGATTCAGCGACAGCGTCAGCGGAGGTGTCCATTTCGAATACGGGAAGAATGAGAGCAAACTAACCGGTACCACGTCGTATCAGGATTTCGGGTTGAATGTGAGGATAGAGATCCGGGGGAGGTAGGATTATTTATTTAAAAGCCTTGCTTACGAAGGACACGAAGATCACGAAGTTTTAAAAACTAGAAGAACACGAAGCCCAGCCCAACACCAACCCAGGGAGATAATATTACTATAACTTTATTAATTATCTGTTAATTATCTAAAAGCAATGTTAATATGAATTGAAATTTATTTCTTATTTATCCTCTTTGATATTAAAATTTATATTCAATTTTTTTGAAGATTTCGTGGGGTTGGGCTTCGTGTTCTTCGTGTCTCTTCGTGTCCTTCGTGGTTAAAGCTTTTGTAAAAAATAACAATGTCAATAACTTAAGGCGCAACATGCTAAATAAAAACATAATCATTCTCATCCTCATTTTGATCACCAACATCAATTGCTCTGGTAAAGAGATACCCAGGTTTAATGGTGAGGTTGCGTACAATTACTTAAAGAAACAATGCGAGTTCGGGGCGAGGGTGCC
>JAFGOE010000025.1 GCA_016926625.1 Candidatus Zhuqueibacterota bacterium | reverse complement strand
TGCCGCTGGTGTTCAACGTACTGGCAGCTTATCCCAAATATCCGGACATCGCGGTCACGCCCGATACGCTGAAATTCGAGGCGCGCATCGGTGAGGCAGTCACCACGGATCAGGAGTCGTTCCTCGTGAGCAACGGGGGAGAAGCCGTGCTCAACGTCAGCAATATATCCGGCACTCAGACCTGGGTGCAGCAGATCTCGGTGAAGAGCTTCAGTTTGAATCCGCAGGCCAACCGCCAGGTGAGCGTCACCGTAGGCATCGGCAGCCTGTCCGCAGGGACGTACCAGGGCACGATCCGCATCGACTCGAACGACCCGGATACACCTGTCTACTCGCTGCCAGCAGTATTCAACATACTGCCAGCCTATCCGAAGTATCCGAACATCGCTGTATCTCCGGATACGTTAAAATTCGAGGCGCGCATCGGGGAAGCAGTCACCACGGATCAGGAGTCGTTCCTCGTAAGCAATGGGGGAGAAGCCGTGCTCAACGTCAGCAACATCTCCAGCACGCAGACCTGGGTGCAGCAGATTTCGCTGCAGATCTTCACACTGAATCCCCAGGCGAACCGCCAGGTGAGCGTTACCGTGGGTATCGGCAATCTGACCGCCGGGACGTATCAGGGAACGATCCGTATCGATTCGAACGACCCGGACACGCCCGTTTACAATGTCCCCACTAAATTCGTCGTCATACCAACGCCGTCCTATCCGAACATCATTGTCGAAGCGGATACCCTGTTCTTCAGAACACGAAAGGGCAACGATCTGCCGCAGGACACGACAGCTACATTCACCATACGCAACGATGGTGAAGCAGATTTAACCGTGTCAAACATTAGTTCATTGAATTCATGGTATATTGCGACGATCCCTGCAACATTTACTTTAAGTTCGGGCGGTGTAAAAAACATCACAGTCAGGGTGACGGACAGATACCTGAATCCGGGTGAATACTACGGAAGACTCACGATCCAATCGAACGATCCGGATAGTCCGTCTTACGTAATTCGCATGCAAATCAATGTATTACCAGCGTTACCTCACATATCAGTTGAGCCTAAATCGCTGACTTTCCTGGTTCAATTAGGGGATATCTCGTCCTTTGACACAGCCTACGTCGAAGTTACGAATAGCGGACTGGGGTCATTAAACGTTACAGACATAGCCAGTCCTGCACCTTATGTATCATCTATCTCTCCTCGATTATTTATGTTAAATAAAAACGTTAAACAAAAGGTTGAAGTAATCGTGAATGGAAACGGTTTGATTGCGGGAGTATATAAATCTTATGTACGGATTTTTAGCAATGATCCTGATGTCCCTGATCTTGATATCGGATTAACGTTCAATGTTATTCCTGCGGCGTCAATGTTTCCGGACATATTTCTCGATACGGATACCCTGGTATTCCAGGCCAGGTTGGGCGATGAACTACCACAGGATACTTCGGCTGTGTTAACGATACGTAATATCGGTGATCAGGATTTGCATATAACGGACATTCGGGGGAGTCAACCCTGGATCGCTGGTTTTTCCAAAATCAGTCTGGTCATTGCACCGGGCATGAGGGATGATATCACGGTTCTGGTCACAAAAAATCAACTGTCAGCAGGAATTTTTTATGATACTGTGCATATTTTGTCGAACGACCCGGATACTCCCGATTATCCGATTCATGTTAATTTTACGATCCTGGAGGCGATTCCCAAACCGGCTATCCTGGTACATCCGGACACACTAATTTTCGAAATGGCACAGGATCAGGCTGCTACATGCGATACGGGTTTCGTGATAATCGGTAATTTAGGGAATGCGTCGCTTGAAGTTACTGATATATCGTCAAATGTATTATGGATAACCTCAATAGAACCAGCCAGTTTTAGTATTGAACCCTTTAAACAGCGGACTGTAATGGTCGTTGTCAGCAGGAACAATCTGGGATCAGGAACACGTGTAACTGATATTATAATTCAGTCGAACGATCCATCTGAATCATGGTATCCGATTCACGTTATATTTAACCTGAGACCATATGCAGAATATAAACCACATCTCTCCGTCTGGCCGGATACATTGAAATTCAACATCGGGACGACGTTGGCCAATTCATATGGTAATGGATATGATTATGCATCGTCGACATCCACGGTTGAGAATTCTACTTATGCGGATTACGACACGCTGCATAATAATTTCGATAGCCCGTTCCTCGTTCTGGCTGAAGAGAATCGTCTGGGTTTGAAAATGACACGACTCGTGCCTTCTCGTCCGTGTGAAGTGTTAGAAATCAGAATTGGTTTCTCCAACCAGGATATTGAATCACATGGATCATGTTTTATGTATAGTATCAGGGCGGATGATAATGGAAAACCTGGTGAACTTCTCTGGATCAATGAGGATTGTATATTCCTGGAAGCCGGTCAAGAAAAATGGCAGAGCACGGATTTTTCTGATATGCCCATCACCGTTGGGGGACCATTTTGGATTGGACATTCTGAATGTTATAATTTATGGCCTGCCATGTTGATGGATTCTTACCAAACTCCGGGCACTAACATGTACCTGAGCGGAGGTGAATGGGTGGAAGATACAGGCGACTACCTTCAAATGGCCATCGTCAATTATCTCCCACGAGAATTCGAGCCTGTACGTCGAATGTGGATTTATAACATAGGGACTGACACGCTGCATGTAAGCGGATTTAATGCTGATTTCACCTGGCTTAAAAAAGTCGACCCTCCACTATTTTCTGTTCCTCCTGAGTGGCATCAAGAGGTTGAGGTGCAAATCGATGCTGCAAATTTATCCTCGGGTTTTTATGAAGGCACGTTGTTCATCCAGTCAAATGACGAAGAAAGGCCTGATTATCCGGTCTATGTTACGCTGGATCTCCTGAAGACCGATGTCCCGAAGTTAGCAACAAATGTAATGCCTGCTATGTACCGTCTAGACCAGAATTATCCGAATCCCTTTAATCCGGAGACCACGATCAGGTATTATATTCCTGAATCCGCTTCCGTGTCATTGACGATATTCAATACCATGGGTCAAACGATCAAGACAGTGGTAGATACGTTTATGCCCGCGGGGGATCACGTGGTGGTATGGCAAGCCGATGATGATACAGGGACCAGCGTTTCGAGCGGAATTTATATTTATCGATTGAAGACAGATAGAGTAACCATCGTGCGGAAGATGATTTTGTTGAGGTGACACACTCTTTTTCTCTTGAAATTTCGATTGTGATTTTGTATATTAAATTGTTTATTTCTATAACAGTTTTGGAATGTATCGCCATCAGGCGACGCAAGGGAATGTCCCACAGAGCAAGCTCTCCTAATATGAAGTTGGTAGAGGCCTGGCTCGTCCCAAGTCCACAAAAGTGCTGCGTACTCCAAAGGGACCTGGAGTGCATATCGTAATTTAAGAATAAATTGACGTTATCGGAGGATCGAATGGCAAGACGATTCGTCTTAATTATATTCATGATCATCTTCTCTTCGACGATCACCTATTCTCAGACACCAACCGAAGAAAAGCCCCTGCATCACCTGGGATTCGAGTTCGGATCAGGTTTTTTCCAGGACGTACAACTGCAGTTAACCGATCTGGATCAACAACTGGTCTCCACGTCGGATCCTCTGGTACCGAGCCAGATCAAAGCAAATTACACCCATTTCTTCAGCAAGCATATCGGACTGCGTTTCTCATCCGGCTACATATTTGCCCGCCAGATCGATCGCGATAATGTAAATTTCGGTCAGATCGATTCGTTGGATTTAAGGTATGAAGATAAGGCGCGGTTTAAGCTGTCCGGATTTCCTGTGGAAGCGGCGTTCGTTTTTCAAACACCGATCGACTCCCATGAGAATTTTTGCATTAATATGGGCATCGGCACCGGCTATTATACCTACAATTACGAATCAAACGGCAGCATCAAAGAATTCCGCGTTTCAGATGGGAAGGTCTTAAAGGATGAAAAGTATGATATCCCGACAACGACGCTCACGGGCTGGGCGCAGTTTGTCTTCATCGGCGCCACGATGCGCATAAGCAAGAGCATGGGCGCCTCATTCGAGCTCTCGAAAGTCGGATTCAGCAACATGTATTTTGAAAAGGATGTCGTCAAACGCCAGATCTACGAGCGCGAGATCGAACATCAGTTTATCTATGGTTTCGAAAAAGACGATTACAATATCAGCAAAGGACTCGATGACGTGTCGATGAAAGTCGGCGTGTTCTGGTATTTATAGTTCATACATACACGTGATCGTCACGTTCCTGATTTCCCCTAAATTCCTCTCGAGTTGTGTATACGCATAGTTAAAAGCGTTATTGAGCGCCAGGATCGACGTGAAATGATCCAGGCGCAAGTACAACCTGAAACTCCACACTTCCTGTGCGACCCGTTGATCGTATTCATAGAGCATCACTTTATCGATACGGCTGGCGTAACGATATTCGGCCTGTAGTTCGAAAGGATCATAGCGAACAGATGGCGTAATGAAGCTCAGAACTTCCGGACGATAGGACAGAGTCTCTCCCGTATTGAGATCCTCCGCATCCATCAACGTGATATTCCCCTGAAATCCGAGATGGTTGTGCCAGAAATATCCTTTCGTCGCTAATTCGATTCCTCTGATACGTGCGCGTACGACATTTCTGAATTGAACCTGCAGGGTAAAATCGTCCATGATCTCTTCCACGGGTTCGATGTAATTGAAATAATCGTTATTGAACACGGCTGCATCCACCCACCAGTTATTCGTAATTTGCTGATGCAGGCCGAGATCGAAGGAACGTGATGTCTCCGCCTTCAGATCTTCATTTGGCACGGCAGTGAACAGTTTATATTTGAAGTCGAGATACCGTTCGAAGATGGAAGCAGCTCTGAAACCAGAACCTCCGGAGAAGCGGAGAATAGTACCGGCAAACGGCGTATAGTTGATACCGAGTTTCGGATTGAGATGATTTTCCCCGTAATCGGAATCTTTAAGCCAATATTCATCATAACGCAGTCCCAGCGTCAGCGTCAGTCGCCGCCAGAGTTGCCATTGATCCTGAATATAGGGTGAAATGGTGAATCCCCGATGATCACCGATAAATTTTGTCTGACCACCATCGATTTTTAATTCGGTCCCCATGGTTAAGTTGTGATCCGGATGAGGCAGCCAGTCGAATTTAACTTCCGAACCGAACCCTTCGGCGGGGGAGTAATCGTTTGCACGTCCGTACTGGTCGCCGGATAAAGAACTAATGAATGATGCACGCAGCTTTATGCCGGCTTTTGCAGTGATGGGTTTCTGATAAGTGAAATAAGCATCGAGCGAATTCAATTTAACTTTTGCACCACTGTAGAATGGGGAGGAGTAAAGTGAATTATGCTGATCCTGCCACTCGATGAACTCGCTGCGATTGTCCCGGCTATACGCACCGTACAGGGTGACAATCGATGCGTCAGGGAATCGGTAGTTCAATTTCGCGCTGGAATTGAAGCGCATGAAGTCGCCATCCGTACGGAAACCCGTGGATTTATGATAACCCATGGCCACGTTGACGCCCAAATTACCGAAGCTCTGGCTGAAATTGATATCATTGCGTGTATAATTAAGCGTGCGGTTCGTCCACTGCCATCTTTCGTAGGGCGGATCAGTATAGACGCCGCTGATCGTCCTTATCTTGAGTCGCGCTATATCGGTGGGACTCTTGGTAATGACGTTGACGACGCCGCCTAACGCATTGGAGCCGTATAACGCCGATCCTGCACCCTTGATCACCTCGATCTGTTCGATATCCATAACGGGCAGAATATTCCAGTTGATCTCGTTGTTATCGCTGTTCATCATGGGCACTTCATCCACCACCAGAAGCACTCTGGAGCCGACGCCCCTCGTATAACCCGACGAGCCGCGGATGTTGATGTGGTTTTCGATGAAATGAACACCAGCCACGCTCTCCAGGGCATCATCGAGACGTAGCGGCGTACGTTCGACCAGCTCCATCTCCGGCACCACGGCGATGCTATGCGGAATTACGGTAAGGTCCTGGCGCTGTTTGCTCGCCGTCACCACTACCGGGTTGAGCCCGATCACGGTCGATTCGAGCTCCACGACGGGAATGGTCACCGTCTCGCCGAGCTCGAGTTCGATATCCAGAACTTCCTTCGCTTTATATCCTATCATAGTGAATTTAATCGAACATGTCTTCAGTGGAATCTTCTTTAAGGTAAACTCCCCGTTGATATCGGAGCTCGTTCCCAGATACGTACCGATGAGCTGAATATTGACTCCGGGCAACGGTTCGCCGCTACTTTTGTCTACGACTTTCCCTTTGATCTGGCTCAAGAATCCCTGAGCGTGGAGGACAGAAGGGATTAGCAGGACGGAGATGAAAATGATATATAAAATTCGTTTCATAAGCTGATTTCTCGCGTTATCATTTTGTAAATATTTATCATATCGAATCACGTTATTTGATTTTATTGAAATCCATCACCAGGTCCAATGGTAACATGGTCCCGTCGGTGGATTTGTATTCCGTTAATGTATCACCGCGGGCGACATAGGTTCCCTGCGGTACGAAGCTACCGACCTGCGGCAGAGAATCGGGCAATTTCAGATCGGCTAATTTCTTGAAGTCGTAAGGAGAACCCCGATCGCCTTTCCAAAAGACGGCGATGTATTTATGATACGCCGGATTCACATCGAGCACGTATTCGTACGGCTCATACGCGGAGGCCTCTAACGGAAGTGTCAGGTCCCACCCCTGCGCGAAAAGATAGTCGACGACTGTCTCCGGTTTCATGGGAAATGAAGCCAGAACCACCATATCCGTGTCCTCCGCGAATTTGCCTGTATAAGTGATCTTCCCTTTCAGGAAGGCTCCGTAACGGACAAATGCAAAGTCTGCGAAGATATCGATACCTGGTACATAGGTGTCGGCTTTGGTGATATCAACATGTTTTGGTTCGAATAAGTTGGGTTCTGTGTAAACACCGAGGATGTTCGAGATGGTTTCGAACGACCATTCCTCTCCCTTCGGTTTCCAGAGCACGGCGACCACCGCGTAATTTCCGTAATTCAAAGGTACTTTGTATTCAATGGTGTCGATCTGAGCCGAGCGATCGAACCTTAGCGGCGGTGTCTTAATGATATCCGTCCATTTTTTAGGCGGAAAATCGGGTGCCACCACAACCACCACATCGCCCGTTTGTCCTTCTTCGACACGCTGAATGGAGTCGATGATCATCTCGCCTTCGATCCAGGGGGTGATATCGAGCCCTTTGTCCATGGTGCAGGTGATGATCGTCGCGATAACAATCAAAACGATAATGCTAATGACTAATTTGAGCTTCATGAAACACGAACTCCTTATGTTAAGATCGGTGAGTGCATTCGATCATATCGTTATCTATTTCACGAGTAAGAGCTTTTGCGATGCCACATGATTGCCTGCTTTGATGCTGCAAATATATAAACCCGTGCTCATCGGATTTCCGGAATCATCCGTCGCGTCCCAATGATACGAATAGGAACCGGCTTTCAGGTGTCGATCCACGATGGTCTTCACATGGCGGCCGTTCACATCGAATATGTCCAGCTGTACCGCCTCATCTGTCGGCATATCGAACGACAGGGTAGTGGAAGGATTGAACGGATTCGGGTAATTGGGTTTGAGAGTAAATTCCGATGGAATCTGAGAATGGCTGTGTTCGCCGACTCCGATTTCGTACGTCTGCAGATGCGGATTGTACCACAGATTAACCAGAAAATTATTGAACATCTGCTGAGCCGTCGCTACCGATTGATTGGCGCCCATCAGATAAGATGTCGTTTTATAGGTGAAAGCACCGACCAGTGAGTAGTCTTCGGCCGCGATCTCTTTAAATATCATCCCATGATCGCCATAGCTCTTCAGATCTCCCGTGTCATAATCATTTAAAACAGGAAGCTTGCCAGTTATGTCATCCCAATAATACAATGATTGTTCATAGGATGAGATATAGAAAGGATCGCTTTCATAGTCGATCGAGTTAAATGTAAGCATAGAACCTGGATTTCCTGTGATCATCGTCCAGTTCGGTATGTTACGCGTCAGGGAGTCATCAACAGCATCTTTGTTGCCATCAACAACAAAATTATTGTTGCGAATTCCTGCGCTATCACCACTGTAGAATTTCATGCCAATTGCATTTTCATTAAAATCATAGGACATACGAATCGATTTTACTTTCCACGCTTCTTCTACCGTCAATTTACCTGAAAATCTCGTTGAATAAGGATTATAAAACGTGTTAAACGGAATATTGTCCTGAAATACGGTTCCTTTTAAAATTAGATCTAACTTCAATTCACGCCGTATTCGGACGACCGGATTTTGGGTGACTTTCATATCTGTCAGGACGAGTGAATCTTCGAGAAAAACCCAGGGAAATACGACGGGAACTAATATCACTCGCAATTTGGTGCGATCATAGAAATCCACATTGGTTCCGCCATTTTCCAGGGCAACCTTCTGGTTTACCGGGAACCAGCCGTCTTCATACTCTACCGTATAGTATTTCCCGTTTATTTTCTGATTGACTGCGTCGTATTCTACATATTTTACCGGACTCTTATCCCTTTCCGTCAGTGTCGCTGAACGAAAGATATAGCACCAGGCTTTCTTTGATTCATCGGACGGCTCCACGGCTTCAATCTCATATCGATTACGCAATTGGGAATCTTCATTCATAATCCAGTTGCCGAGGGAGACGCGATCGCCCATGTCCTGTACCAGAAATGCGATCTCATCGTTTTCATCGAATAAACCATCGGCGGGATCGAAATATGTTGAATCGTATTCATCGATCTGGAACGGTATGGGTTCCCATCCGGTCCCATCATGGAATGAGTACAGATATAGCTCGTTTATGGGTGAACCTAAAAGGCCAGGAATAGTCGATCCCCGGACCACCATCACTTCGTACTTTCTCAGTTCGGGCAGATTATTCGTGGCTAAAATCTGCGAATAGAGTTGACCCGAGAAGATGATCAACGTAAATAATAATATGAAAACCATGTATCGATTTTTCATGATACGCTCCTTATAAATTTTTCACTACAGAGAGCACCGAGAGCACAGAGCCCCCTTCCCGGCACTCCAAATTAATCAGATTGTTGATTGATTCTTCATATAAATAACGGGTTAAAAATAAAAAATGGGTATTCAAAACAATTTAAAATGCTCTGATACCCTTTTATTCTCAATTATATTGTGTGTGCTAGTTTCGTGACAGATCGACTTCAAATCCATGTCTATGCTCCTGCGGTAGGACTCGAACCTACAACCTAGTGATTAACAGTCACCCGCTCTGCCAGTTGAGCTACGCAGGAGTATGATCATGATTTCGATTTCATTTACTGAAATGAACTTTCAATATAAAAAAATATAATTTAAATGTCAAGTTATTTTTGAATCAGAGCTATTCATCGTCCGATATTTTTGCTTCGATTTTTTGTCTCTCCTTGGCATAGCCTAAAAATTTCATAATTGAATTAAAACCCTCGGTGCCGGCACTGATGATGAGGCCGGTGATACAAGCGTCCCACAAATCGATATCGATCGCACCAAGATATTTTAACACACGAAAATCTGCCACAAATGCGAGTATCAATCCAACGACCAGTGAAAAGATATTGATGATTATCTTCTTGTGGTCTTTAAAGAGATCGAAAATCGGTGAAATAATCTCAATAAATTGCTGCAATGCGAAGCCTGCCGCGAATGCAGGTGCAAAGGCCATGACGATGTCAACCATATAAACCCTCCTGTTTTTACTCTTGCGATTAAGTTAAAAATGCTAAATAATTCAATAAATAAACGTTGCGGTCAATGGTAAATGATCCGACGTCCCCTGTTTGGTCTTTCTATTGAATGCCCTGGGTCTGCCGCTCGAAGTGGCGACGAGTTTATCTCGAAAAATATCGACACTGTTCATGTCTAACTGCAGACCCGATCCATTGATCAGACCTCGTGTCACCACCAGTTGATCGATGACCAGATAGCGGTTAGCGAATTTTTCTCCGCTGCTCAATGTATCCATAAAATAGGTTCCGACGTTGGGTTGACTCACGAAATTCCAGCTGGCATTGTAGAGAAACACTTCTTGCGCCCTGTAACGTCCGGTTTCCTTCTCGAAACCGTCGATATTGTTGGTGCTTCCGATGACCCGATCGATCTCATTTGTCGCCTTTAAGTGATCGACAACGCTGCGCTCGATCGGCTCGTCATTGAAATCGCCTGCCACGATCACTTTGCTCTCCCATTTCTTCTTAATCGCATCAAGATTGCTCTGAGAGCGCAGGAGTTCGTAATCTTCCGGTTCGACTTTAACATGCGATTCGACCAGGTAGGCGACATGTTCTGCAACAGCTATCCTCAGTGGTTCAGTGCGATATTTCCCCATGCTTCGCGATGGCCAATGCCCTGCAATCACGAAGAAGGTCTCGCCCGTTTCCAGCACTTCGAATTCGACTTCGAATAAATCGCGAGTCCGATACCTTAAATGGACCACATGAGATTGCCGGGTAATTACTTTTAACTTCCTGCTATCGTAGGCCATGGACACATCGATCCCGCGTAAATCCGATGTGCCGAACGGATCTTTTACGACGTTCAGATGAGGGTTTCCCATCGACTTGATCAGATCTTCGAACAGAGCATCATCTTCGATTTCGGCGACGGCCAGCAATTCCGGTCCCTGCCCATTGTGGGTGGCGTTAATCGCTTTCGCCAAATTTTCTTTTTTCGCGTTGTATAAATCAATGGTCCATCCATGCTCGGATGAATATTCAAAATCACGCGAGATGGGATCATCATCGGTATCGAAGAAATTCTGCAGGTTCCACCAGACGAAATTAATCGTCCCCATTGATGTTACTCCTAAAAATTTTGTGCTTCGTGTGAAAGATATATCTGTTTGCATATAATATACTAAATATATTACGCTAATGTATATAAACCTTTTTAAGTAAAATGTCAAGTTAATATTACATGTTTTAACATAAATTAACAGTTTTTTCGCTGCGGACATGATTTCGTAACTCATTTGAAATTATGTTGCTATTAGTCTATTAATTCTGTATATTGGATATTAATAACCAGTTAATGATAATGAGCGAGAATAAATATGGGTATTAAATCGAACATCGTTGCTTTTTTAAATGAAAATCAGGGCAAGTTATTTAAGACAAAAGAATTAGCCAGACATTTTAAGATTCCTGAAGCCGGGTATCAGGATTTTAAAACAGTGATCAAAGAGTTGGTCACCGACGGAAAAATATACAAGTACAAAAAGGGGAAAGTGGGTGCCGGCAGGAGAAACGTTACCCTGGTCGGGCGTATCGATATAAAATCGCAAGGATACGGATTCCTGTTGGTAGAAGGTCAGGCTGAAGACGTTTATATCAGCGAGGATAACATGGGAACCGCGTTCGATGGCGATCTGGTGAGGGTGGAATTATTTCAGCGAGGCAAGGGGAAGAAGAAGGAAGGGCGTGTGGTTGAGGTGATCGAACGTGCACGGGTCAACATCGTTGGCGTCTATTTTACCGGAAAATCTCGAGGCACCATTGTTCCTGACGATCTCGAGATCCATCGGGACATCATCGTTCCTCACGACAAGAGTCACGACGCGAAACCAGGCCAGAAAGTCGTTGCCAAATTAGCGAGCTGGAAAGACGCCCGCCGCAACCCGGAGGCGGAGATCATCGAAATCCTTGGCTATCCGGACGATCCGGGTGTGGATGTATTGTCCATCGCTAAATCGCATAACATTCAGACCGATTTCCCTGCCAACGTGCAAGCAGAGCTGGATCGAATGGATATCACGATCGATAGAGACGAAATTGTGCGGCGTCTCGATTTACGCGACGAAATGATTTTTACAATAGATCCCGAGGATGCAAAGGACTTTGATGATGCGATTTCATTGACTCGTTTAGACAACGGTAACTACAAACTTGGTGTGCATATCGCCGATGTCAGTTACTTCGTTCGGGCGAAAAGTGCGTTGGACCGGGTGGCACGAGAGAGAGGAACCTCGATATATCTGGTCGACCGGGTCATTCCCATGCTACCGGAAAGACTCTCGAACGATTTATGCAGTCTGCGGCCCAATGAAGATCACCTGTGTTTCAGTGTTATCATGGAGATGAACTCGGACGGCGAGGTGTTAAGTTATCAGATAGTCGAGAGCATCATAAACAGTAAAAGACGATTCACCTATGAACAAGTCCAGACACTGATTGAAACACCAGATGAAAGCGATCCTTTAAATAGCGTTATTCAGATGATGCTTGTGCTGAATAAGGCATTGTTAACCAGGCGTGAAGCGAGGGGCGGACTCGATTTCGGTTCAAACGAGGTTAAAATTAAGCTGGATGAACGCGGAAAACCCATCGGTGTCGAACGGTATATACAGAAAGACAGCCATCGCATTATCGAAGAATTTATGATCCTTGCAAATCGAATCGTTGCTGCGCATGTCTCGAACATGAACGATGATAAGTCAGGTAAAGAATATCCGTATGTATACCGCGTCCATGAAAAACCAAGTGTTGAAAAATTAGAGGAATTTCGAAAGTTTCTTTTAGCGCTTAATGTGGATTTCGTTCTCAGGAAAAAAGTAAATCCGAAGATGTTTCAGAGACTGATCGACCAGGTCAGAGGGACAGAGAAAGAGATCATCGTCGGTGACGTGATGACTCGGTCCATGATGAAGGCGAAATATGATGTCAAGAATGTCGGTCATTTCGGACTGGCGCTGAAGTATTATTCTCATTTTACCTCGCCCATCCGGCGTTATCCTGATCTTATCGGTCATCGTATACTAAAATCATACTTAGCCAAACAACCGAAACTGACGATCGATAAGACGGAACTGAGTAAAATTTGTGAACTTGCTACATCCAGAGAGATTGCGGCTCAGGAAGCAGAGCGAGAATCAGTGCGATTGAAGAAGGTGGAGTTCATGGAAGATCACATTGGTGATGAATTCAAGGGTATCATCTCTGGCGTCGCTTCTTACGGCATATTCGTCGAAATAATCGAAACTCTTGCCGAGGGGCTGGTTCACATCAGTACGCTTCCGGGTGATTATTATGTGCACGATAAGGACAGATACCGTCTTTACGGCGAACGCACCCATAGGGCGTTTCAATTAGGAGACGTCGTTCATGTAAAAGTCATACGCGTCAACACACAGGATAAACTCATCGACCTCGAGCTCGCGGATACGGCAGACGATGTCGAACCCCAATATTAAAAGTAGTGATTATGCCTCTCAGTATGACTGATAGGCTTTGTTTTCTCTTGATTATTTGCGGAACAAATAGTATATTTTAACCTTTAAAATGATAGTGGGCTGATGCTCTTTTGAGTTTTACCCTTTTATATGTCTTTTTTATACTCTGTAAAAATTCTACCGGAGGAAAAATTGGATTATCCGTTAAGCACCCCTTTAGATTTCGAATTGCTTATGCTGGCAATCTCCTATTATTGGGCTGATTTTTCATTGATTTATCATCTGACGAATCAGAATTCCACTCTCTACCGCGCGATTTCGAATGAAGATGCACCGGCAATACGTAATTTCTATGAACGGAACGCGATCGATTTCGATCAATTTACAGATAAGCAGAAGAGTGAGTTTGATGCAGTGTACAACGATATCGCTGCCACCTATCGTAACCAGTTGGAAACACAAAAGCTGCCTCTGCCCGATGACTATCTTGCGCGACTCAGAAAACGTGCGATCGAAAAGGGTAACTATACAGCTGCACACGCCGTGCTGAATATCACGAATCAGTTGGAGAAAGTGGTAAACGAATACATCGTTAAAGGTATCGAGCAGTTGCACTCCAAAGAGATTAAATCGCTGGAGTCCGGTGAATCATCGTCTAACCTTGAGCAGCTCGACGATCATATCAGAGAAGCGGTCCGTAATTTTTACATTGCGATCCGTGTTAAGAACCCATTTGGTAACCATTTTCAGTATCTTGCACCCGACCTGTTCATGTCGAATAAAGAGCAATTGAAGAAGTACTACAAATACATCGAGATGTCGCTGTTAAAAGAAATTATTGAATTTGCGATCGAATTTTTAGTGCAGGACAAGGTAATCGCAGAGAAGATAATCTCCAATCTGCAGAGCGCTAAATTACGTAAACTTTTTCTGAACCATCTCGCGCGACAATTTTCCCTTGGTGAGCAAAATTACGACAAATTCATCGCGAGGTACAAGCAGTCCGTTTCTATCCTGAAAGAAGCAAAGAACGAAACTGACTTCTTAAATGTACAGCGCACATTGTTGGGAAGAGGTACGGGTGACAACGAATTTTATCAATATTTGCGTGAACTTGCATTTGAACAACCGATCTCCAGTTTAATGTGTGCGGTTACGGTAACCGAGGAAGGGACACCATACTTCACTCCAATTTTGTTAAAATCGGGCCAATCATTGCTCGAATTCCTCGAATTAGATAAATGAAGTAACTGAACGGCTACGAGCTGTTTTTAGTTACGACATTCCAGCATATCGGAGCTTTATACCCATACCCATAATATGATGTGTATCGAATGTATAACGTCTTGAGGTCATTAAGTCAATTGTTTATGCATTCAGTAATTTATGGTATCTGTCGGAGTTTGACTGATCGTGGAGGGAAAAATTAACGTTTACGTCGGAATCGATATCGGTGCGGTCAGCATCAAAATAGCCTTGCTCACGAATCCGTGTAACAGGCAGGCAATTGATGCAATCTTTACAACCAACCGCGATCGTTTTGAACGTTGCGATGAAATCGATCTCTTCGGTACACGGCTGATCCTTTTACTGTCGCGATACAGGCGCATCAAAGGGGATCCCGTCGCCCATCTTATTGATCTGCTGCAAACTATCCTCTCAAAATTGCCAGTAAAGGCAAAGATCTACCTGACATTCACCGGCGTCGGCGGTCAATCGCTCGCCGGCAAATTGAATGCATCCTATGTAAACGAATTTATCGCAGTGGCCAACGGTATCGGACGGATCCATCCGGAGGTGAAGACAGTGCTTGAATTAGGGGGCGATTCGGCTAAATACATCCGAATCGAGACGGATCACACGCTGAAACAGGTCGGAATACTCGACTACGAGAAAAATGGCGATTGCGCCGCGGGTACGGGATCCTTTATCGATCAACAAGCAACAAGGTTATTGTTCACAATCGAAGAGATAGGCGATATCGTGCTCGGCGTTGAGCGTACGGCGGCGATTGCAGGGCGCTGTTCGGTATTCGCCAAATCGGATATGATTCACGCCCAGCAAAAAGGCTTTAAGCCGGATGAGATCCTGAAAGGACTGTGTCAGGCCGTGGTTCGAAATTTTAAAGGCTCGATCACCAAAGGCAAGGAAATTATCCCTCCTGTCGCATTCGTCGGCGGCGTCGCCTCAAATAAAGGCATCGTCCAGGCTGTCATCGATATCTTTCAGTTTCAAGCGAACGAATGTTTCGTCCCTGTGTATAAATTCTGGTTCGAGGCGATCGG
>JAFGOE010000107.1 GCA_016926625.1 Candidatus Zhuqueibacterota bacterium | reverse complement strand
CTTGATACCGCGCCACGATTGAATAACGATGTTCTTCGGCATGTCAGGATGCAAAATTTCTTCCCAACCGACCATTTTTTTATTATACTTTGTCAGTATTTTCAACAATCGATTATTAAAGTAACTTTGCAGCTCATGGTTGTCTTTAATATTTTTCTTCTTCATGAATGCCTGAATTTCCGGATTTGCATCCCACTGTCTGCCATTATTCTCATCGCCGCCGATATGTAAATAATCATCCGGGAAGAGCTGAGCCATCTCCTTGAAAAATTTATCCAGAAACTTATAGGTCTTTTCTGAAGCAGGATTAAACGTCGGATCAAACACACCCCACCGTCTTTCGATCGTATAAGGTCCGGGAGCACTCGCTAACTCCGGATACCCGACGAACCATGACGTGGCATGGCCCGGCAGATCGAATTCAGGCATGACGCGTATACCGCGCGAATCGGCATAGTCGATGATATCTTTGATCTGCGCTTGTGAATAATAGAAACCGTCTGATCCCAGCTCGTGTAACTTGGGATACGTAAACGATTCAACCCGAAATCCCTGATCCTCTGAAAGATGCCAGTGTAATACATTCAATTTCACGGCAGCCATACCATCCAGATTTCGCTTGACCATATCGACGGGCATAAAGTGGCGGCAGGCATCGATCATCAATCCGCGCCAGGGAAACCGTGGCGCATCTTGAATATCGATCGCCGGAAAAAAATAGCCCTGTTCATCAGCATCCAGTAATTGTAACAACGTCTCCAATCCCCGCAGTACACCGATATCTGTTTTAGCCGATAATTGGATCGATTCAGGCGCAATAGATAAGGTGTACGATTCGTCCTCATTTAATTTTACAACGCCGGCTCTAATGCAGTTAATAATAAATTTGGCGCCTTCCACCTTCTTATTTTTTTCAGGTGTGATAAAATCCTGACTGAAAAATAATCCGGTTCTGCCGGCCAGGCGATGTAACATTCGGCTCGATCCATCATATAATCTGTCCCCGCCTGTTCCGACGATCTTAATCGTAAACGAATCATCGAGCCTGAAATGTCCCTCAAGAAGCTCCATCTTTTCAGGCACTGGCATCAGATTCAGTTCCGATATCGTCGTCCCGTTAACCGATTGAAAAAAGAATAATACCAATAGGAATGATAAAAAACAAGCTATACGTTTTTTCATAATACACCCTTAATAGTTCCTTTATTCAGCTATTGTTTCGAATCCTCTGTGTTTCAAATCAAAATATATCACCAGGGCTGCTATTAATCCGATGATCAGATAAATGAATCCTGACAGATACTCCGCGAAGATAATCTTACCGATCCCGAATAGTGAAGCGTAAACCAGGACCACTCCGCAGAACCAGTCCAGGAAGAGTCGCCCAAATCCCGTATCGCTTTTAATATCTGGAAACTCTTTAGTAAAATTTCTCCATCCGATCCCGCCGGGGTGGACTTTCTTATAAAATTTGATCAACGTGTCGCGGGGCACCGGTTTCGTGATAAACGTCACGATCAGCCACACGATCGTCGTACCGAACACAGTCGGATAGAGAGTGATCGGTGATTCCATGCCGTAACCATATTTAGCGATCGGGTAAATGATGAGCGGTGCGATCATAGCCGATATTTCAGACCAGGCGTTGATCCGCCACCAGAACCAGCGCAATATGAGGACAGCACCCAGGCCGGCGCTAGCGTTGATAATGAACTCCCACGCCCCTTTGATCGTCAGCAGAAAATATCGCGTGATCAGTAAGGAAAATATCACGATGAGAATGATTGCGATACGCGAGATAAGGACGTAATGTCGCTCGGATGCTTTGGGTTTGATAAATCTTCGATAAAAATCATTGATCAGATAAGAGGTACCCCAATTTAATTGCGAGGCGATGGTTGACATGTAAGCGGCTAAAAATACGGCGATGAGCAATCCCAGGAGTCCCTGAGGAAGGTATTTCACCATCAGCTTGGGATACATCACGCCCGGATCGATTGTGTTTTCATATTTTTCATAGAAGTTTTTAAAAGCCACCTCTTCCGGAACATCAGGATTAGCGATCACGATCTGCTTGTTATTGAAGGCCTCTACAGCCCGTTCGTAATATGCAGCGTTTTCAGCCTTTAAAATATCTGCATTTTCGGCTCGCGGCAAAATGACCAGTGCCGACAGGGCGACGATGATCCAGGGCCAGGGTCGTAACGTATAGTGAGCGATCGTGAACCACAGCGTTGCGAATAAACTATGTTTTTCATCTTTTGCGGACATCATGCGCTGCGCTACATAACCACCGCCGCCCGGATCTGCTCCCGGGTACCAGCTCGACCACCATTGCAGCCCGACATACGCGACGAATGCCCCGATCGTTAGTGCCAGCGCTCCTCCGGTCACCCCTTTTAGAGTCGTACCCACGCCAATTGTGGGTATAAAATTCAGGATTTGCGGTGCCAGCGTCTGCTTCAGGGCGACCGCACCACCGACCTCCGGCAGCCGAATGACGATGATTGCCAATACGATACACCCGATCATGGCGAACACGAACTGAAAACTGTCGGTACGGGCAGTTCCTAATAGTCCTGACGCAGAGGCGTATATGGCGATGATAAAGGCCGCGATCACGACCAACAAAAACGGATCCCAACCGGGAAGAGTGACATGGAATATCTTTTCCATCGCCTTATGAACCCAACCCATGACGATCGCATTCATAAATAATCCTAAATATAAGGCTCTGAAACCGCGCAAGACAGCGGCCATCGTTCCGGAGTATCGGAATTCAACGAACTCCACGTCGGTCATGATACCGGATCTGCGCCATAATCTCGAGAAGAAAAATACCGTTAGCATCCCCCCTATCGCCAGATTCCACCATAGCCAGTTCCCGGCAATCCCGTTATTCGCGACCAGTTCAGTCACGGCGAGAGGCGTATCTGCGGCGAAAGTAGTCGCCACCATCGCCGTACCGGCGATGTACCACGGCAGGTTACGTCCGGAGAGGAAAAATTCTTTAGTGTCCTTCCCCGCCCGCCTGGCATAATAAGCCGCAATAGCGAAAATAGTCAAGAAAAACAGAACAATGACCGTAATATCGAGCCAATGAAGATGAGTCATGACATTACCCTTACTTTAGATGAATCAGTTTATTAACTTCTATGCAATTTGATAATATTAACCTAGTAAAATAAACACCGGCAGGCAAATGCTTCGCATCAAATCGGAATTCATGGTAGCCCTGATCATAATAAGAATCGATCAGAGTACCCATGTTTCTGCCGTTTATATCGAATATCTCTAATTTTATCCTTTGTCCATGAGGGATAAAGAATGCGATCATTGTCGAGGAGTTGAATGGGTTGGGGTAATTAGAAAGATTTATTTTAAAAGAAGTATTTTCATTGTCATAAGTGTCAACGGCCATAGAGTTCTCGAACGATTTACCCACAGTCTCTAAAAGCGGTTGAGTAAAGGTAAGCAAATCCTGCCCGAGAGCCCATATGATGACACCACGCAAGTCATTTTCAAGTACATATTCGCATTTTAGTCGAACGGACATCGTATCATCATAGGTTATCAGTTTAGTCATACTGTTATTCAGCAGAAACGGTACTTGAGATACATCGTCCCAGTACCTTGTCCAGCCATTTCCGATCAGACCGTGAATATAGGTATAGCTGTAGGACGTTACGGATCCGGTGAAAGGAGCATAGAGTCGATTCGCGTTAAATGCCTTACCATAAAATGGAATGCCGATGAGCACTTTATTTTCAGGTAATCCTCTGGTCCTGATCAAATAATCACGCGCTGTCTCTACTGATCCGCATTGATCGTTACCGGGTGAATAGAGAGGAGCATTATGTCCGCTATGCCCGGACCATTCACCGTGGAAATCATACGTCATACATCCGAACCAATCGACATACGTCTTTAGAAAAGTATAGTCGTACCACTGACCTGACCATGATCCGGCAGAAACCGCCATTGTGATTAACAATGACGGTTTGATCGAATTAAATTCCTGCCGAATTTCATAGATGAGAAGGTTAAGATTATTTCTTTCCGTGACACTGGAAGGGTGCTCCCAGTCGATATCGATTCCATCATAACCTGCATTAATGTAATGATCGATCAGCTCTTGAATAAAACGCCGCCGCGAGGCAGGATCATTCGCCATTTGACTGAATCCGTACGAATTACCCCAGCCACCCATCGAAATCAAGATCTTCTTATTATCCTCATGTAATTCTTTTATCAAATCGGGATAATCTAAAGTCCCGTAGGTGGAGATCGACCCATCGATCTCGGGCCAGGCAAACGCGTGACAAACATGAGTCAGATGAGTCGTCGCAATATATTCTGCAGGGTATTCGTAACGATTCCATGCCGGATAATACCCGACAACGACCTGGCCGGCTGAAATTTGATGCAAGTTAAATGAAATCGTCAATAGAATAATACAGCATAATGTAAAAATAATTCGGTACATCACTCTTTTCAATGTCATAAAGCACAATCTGATTTTTTCTGCATACAATTAACATCAAGCTTAATATAACTCATTATCTTTTAAATTCAAACAAAATCATAACAGGTAAAATACATCGTCGGGCTGTATCAAGAGCCCATTCTAGTGAGATTACACCACACCATGTCAACATTTCGCAAAAAACAAATCAATTGGATGTGTAATCCAGACCATTTTAACCACTTTATGATACAGCCCCAGACAAAGTTCCATAGCCATGTCGTTAAAAGAGAACGCTCACCGTATAGCAGTGGGCATTTCCGAGGATTCCGACTCCACGAAACGCGTAATCTATTTTCATACCCAGATTATGCATGAACCGCAACAGGATGCCTCCTCCCATGGTCACTCCGTACTCAGATTCATCCATGAACAAGCCCTTATAGCCGCCTCGAAGAGAGAAGACGCCGACCGTCGGCACCGTTAACTGGTATTGAACACCCAAATTTACAGACTCACTGTTGTTATTCGGATGCAATGCATCGACGGCTAAGGTGACCTGATGCTGTTCGGTTACAATTGGATTTACGGAAAAGCCAATACGGAAAATAAGCGGCAGCTCCCATTCCTCAGTCTTAAATTGTCCCTGAACCGCTCGGTAGTTACCTTCCTCATAGGGAAGTATATCGATCGGATTTAACAGATCCATACCGTCGTATTGCATCCTCGTACCGTAATTTGAAATACTCATACCGATGTTAAGTCCGTGCTCCCTCTTACCGGTGGGTGAAAAGAATTGTGTATTCACGATCACGCCGAGATCGAGTGCGAGTGACGATGCACTGGTATGCCATATCTTAGAGGATACAAATTTGGCAGATGTACCGAAGGCGAACCATTGCGCCAGTTTTCTGCTGAACGTCAAATTGAACGCCATATCCGTTGCTGTAAACAATTCACCGGTACCATCCTGCATTTCCAGTGTCGTCACCTCCATATCACCGTAACCAACGTGGATTAATCCCAGGCCGATGGTACCCACGGAAGGCAGAACCAATCCGACGCCGGTAAACGACGTATTAATATCAGCGACCCATGGTTGATACGAAAATATCGCTTCGCTCTGGTCCATATAAGCCATTCCTGCCGGATTCCAGTACATGGACGATACATCTTTCACCACGCTGACATACGCATCGCCCATAGCGCTACCACTGCTTCCGTAACCGATTTCGAGGAATGTGGCTGCAGTTGTACCGACCCGGTAAGGCTCCTGAGCATAACTGCTCATCGTGCTGCCTAAAATCAGTACGCCCAGTACGATGTATATAACTATTTTTAATTCTTTCATAACCAATACCTTTCTAGGAAATAGTATTTAATTCGTTTGAAACGGATCATATATCTGCAGTTATTTGATCACAGCAAACTTACCAATTTTTTCATCATCGGTATCATCTGCCTTCACATGGTAAATATACATGCCTGCTGCGATCTCTAATCCCTCTTTTGTTAGTAGATCCCAATGCACAATCCCGCTGCTCTCGTCAGGGTTATCGACTTCGATCTCATCCACCAGTACGCCGCTTACGGTGAATATCTTTATCTTACAGCGAGCCGGAATATTGGTAAACATGAGACTTCTGCGTTGATTCAGATAGAAATTCGATACGGCGGTCTCCATCGCGTTGGTACAGACATAGGGGTTGGGGACTACCTTGATTTTATCCATCGTGTTCTTCAACGCAACAGCATCGATCTCACCAGGATTGGCATTGATCGTAAATTTGATCGAATCTGTCGACCAGAAGGGTCGACGGAACGTGACACGGTAAACGTCATTGGGCTGCGGCAATCGCGTGCTGTCTTGTAGCAAGTTAAAATCGAGTATAAAAGCAGTACCCGCCCAATTATTCGTTTTCGTCACTCCGCCGACGAGAATTTTATCTTCAAGAATATCGAATTGCGCGTTCATGTTCTCATCTTGAACGACGAGATCCATGAGTTCATATTGACCCGTGGAATCCACAAACGACTCATTTACCACATAGAAATTAAACGCCTGTGCTGTCAATAGCGATGCACGATTGATTCGAATGTCGTTTTCATCTCTCATCGTTTTGTTGGTCACTCTGCCAATATAAGCTGAATCATTCTCAGTAAAGATGATATTATAATTCCAGGGCAATAACTTGGATTCTCTAATCGTGGGAGTGACTCTCATCGGTGAGCTGCCGACGAACCAGCCTGAATGATATGGGTCGTATTCAGCTACTTCAATCGGTAAATCCATTTTCAGGCGTATACCGTCGAAGATATCGGTCTCCACTTCCTCATAAGTCTTGAAAAAGTGGTAATTATCCCACGTTGAGAACGCCACCGTATCTTTACGGGTTATATTGTCGTAGGAAAAATTTTCCGGATTCTCTTCGTACACCAGACGGAAGTCATCGGTTTTATCATAGACGCGTAGGCCGTTATTCGAATAGGTCACGCCGTAATCACAATTGTTGACAGAATAGATCGTGTCCACATCAAAAAGAACGACGTATTCATGATCGATTTTAAGGCTCGCTGATGCCAACACTTCAGCCTCGACATGGCCTGTACCCAATAACGTGGTCGTCGAATCAGGATCAATGGTAGGAGCCTGATATCCGGCTGCTTCCTGGCGCGGTACCACAATTTGTACATTTTGTCCCTTGTCACGAACTTCCTCTGCTTCATCCAGTTCGATAATGATGGTATTTTCCGAGGGTGCGATACCAGGTCCGATGTCCGGAGCGCCGTAATCATAGGCCACGATCGCGTAGTAGTAGGTGCGACCGTTCTGCACATTTTCATCCACAAAATAGTGGGTAAGTCCCGTGTCGTATCCGAGGTTATAACCAGCTCCATTCACCAACCCGAAGTTAGTGAAACCGAACAGCGAATCTTGTACATCACACTGGAATATCGGTTTCATGAACATCGCCGTTCCGAAACCATCGGTGATTTGATAGGAATCAGCCATTTTTTTATCGGTTGATCTGAACAGTTTATAACCTTCAAAATCGTTCACATTTCCGAGGAAAGGATCTCTCGTCTTGGTATCCGCGATATTATCCCAGGTTAGAACGACTCTGCCGTCCCCCGGAGTCGCCATAAGCGTGGGCATTTTCGGTGGTTGAGCAAAGCGATAGTCTTTTTCATAGATAATCTGCACGATTCTCTTTTGCTCGAACAATGCGGGTGCCGTATGATCACCTGAATTCAATCCCTCCAGAGGATCGTAGGAATGAAGTTCTGACATCGAGATTCGTTCGGTTCGTCCCTTATACAGAGGGAACGGGCCTGAGGCGAATGTTTCGACCAGATTGGATATATTGCCTAAATACTCGATTAATGTATCCTGCCCGATGACATCCCACATGGACTGGTCGTTTCGAAACCACTTTTCATACGGAGGTCGATGCGGTTGAATGGGGAACAGCATAAACGACGTCAATCCCACCATATCCGATTCGCTGACATCGGTCTCAGCGAAATTCGGTTCACAGCCAACGCCCTCTTTGTAGTCTGGCCGATGGTTGCATTCACCTTCATCCGGACCAGTATAGTTCAATTCGTTTGGACCCACACCATCGAGCCCTACATCATCACCTGCGTATTCACTCGTCTGGTAAATGCCGTCATTATTAAAATCGAGCCCATCATCCCAGTCCTGGTCTTCATCCGCGTCCCAATGTTCCTCTAAATCATCGGCTGATAATCTATAAAACTGCAAAAAGGCGCTTAAATTATCGATTCCCTCGGTCGGACCTATCCATTGCATCGGAGGATCGTCCACGCCTGGATTGTCTCGACGTTCATCGACTAAACCATCATTATCATTATCGATGCCGTCGTAGGCCAACCCGGGACTCTCGAGATAGGCAAAACCCATGGTGCCAGTCGGTAGACCCCCTGCACCAATACCATCGATATCCCACGAATAGGCCATGTCAGTCAGTTTATCGAAATAGCCCAACTCATCATCGGTGTCACTGCCGATGGCGTTATCCACCCAATAACCGAAAGCGACTTCCGGCAGATCGTAATCGGAGATATTGGCGATCGTATATTCCCAGAAAATTGCATCACGAGCCTGGGGATTATTCCACTGAAATCCGCGTTGTTCGACGCGTATCCCGATACCGCCCCAGGGAGAACCCTTTTGTATGGTCACGTTCGGTCTGATGTCACCGATCTTTTTCCCAGGCCGGGGATAATATTTTACTAAATCTTCAGGACCCAGATATTCCTGGTCCTGAGCATCGTTGGCAACGAAATAGGTCTCCAGATCAGCATAGATAACGCCTCGTCCGAAACGACCATCCCATTCTCCTGGCCATTTGAGTTCGAATCCGGATGCGGGCCAACCCGCCGGAGGCCATGATTCCTCCCGGTTGCTCATTGCCGGGTATTCCGACAACTCATTGAAATATCCGAAAACCGGATATATACCCCATTCTACATCACCCGTAGGATTCGTGTCCATCTCCTCCCGATAACTGGTCTGCAGAAAATAGAGCTCCGTCAAATCGTTCCGGGATTCGATTTCTTCCCTACTGGTTACCGGCACATCACCTGGTGCCACATAAACCTTGGCACCGATAAGCAGACCGATACCATCCGTCATCTTGACGCCCTCATAGGTGTTTGGCCACTTGGATGCGCCTTGCTTACCACCGCCTTCCGACCAGTTCGAAAGCTCAGTCGTGTTCTGAAAATACAATAAGACTCGATTCCCGGTCATGTAACCTTCTCGTTCAGCCGCGATGTCACCGGCAGGATCTTCCGGTCCATCATATTTCTTACTCTGTCCGAGAAGAATAGTAACCAGACTGAGCTGTAGTATGATCAATACGATGAAGCAGTTTATTATTTTTTTCATGTTTAACCTCATAAAATAGACAATTGCTAAAAATCGATATCGTGTTTACCGTATCAGATATCTGTTCGATTCAATGGCGATCAAGTTTTGATCTGTCTAATGTCAAAACATCAGGCCCAATCCCAGTTTGATTTGTCTCGGCGCCGAATAAGCCGTGGGATTTTGATAGGTGTCAGAGAATTCATTGAAATTGCTTCGATGGTTCGCAATATCAGCAGGTCTCACGATGGCCGTGTACGCACGCCCTGTCTGACCATTTACCCACTCCTCGTTCAATCGATCCAACAGGTTATAGGCCGTCAGCGTAAATCGCAACTTCATGCCTCCCCTAAGATCGATGTCATAATAGCTGTTCAAGTCGACCGTATATCGCGCCGGACGCCAGGAATTGTTCGGGAATAAATTAATCTTTGATAACGGGCTCTCGGCAATGGGCGACCAGGTGTACGGTGAACCTGAATTATAGTACGCCGTCATGGTCGCACCATAACTTCTGGTGTTATATCCGACTGTGACATTGAGCGTATGACGTTGATCCCAACTCATGGGGATAAATTTATTCACCGGGTCCTGACTGTTCCCCAGACGGTCGAACGTCTGTGTCGGATTATCTGCATTACCTCGCGTGTATTGCAGCGTGTAATTTAAGAACGCCGATAAATGACCGTACACGAAATCGTATTTAACCTCGAGTCCCTTCACGTTACCGTAGTCTTTGTTGCTGTAGAGACCGTATTCGATCTGATTAAAGGTGCTGATTACTTTTGCACTCAGCAGATCGTAGATGTCACGGTAGAAGAGCACCACCTCAACTCCCATACCCTTCATGATCTCCTGCCATAATCCGATCTCATATTGAATCGTTTTCTCGGCCTGGATGTTGGGATTTCCCATCGTGGTGGCATAATCGGTCGGTGACACGATGAATGAGCGATTCTGATAGATGGCGTACATCGGCGGCATCTTGAAGAAATGACCGTAACTGAAATGGAGTAAAGCCGTCTCCGCCAACTGATAGGATAGTCCGAATCGGGGACTGATTTGATACTGAACATCAGCATCAGGATAGGTCGACATTTTCTCCGGTGTATCGGAAAAATCCAGTTGGTTCGCCGGGTTTCTCAGTTGCGATGGATAGGTCGTCCGCGGATCGAACCTGTCGTAGCGGACTCCGAAATTCACGACCATCTCGTCGAACTCCATCTTGTCCTGAATGTAAGCGGAAAATTCGATGGGGTAAACATGATAAATATCAGTATAAATCGATGTGTTGGGATAGATGACCGGTTCGTAATTTGGAAAACGAATCTTTCCGAATTCGTCAAAATAAAACTCTGTCTCTTCTAGCATACCGGAATATTTATTTCTGATCTGAAACCACTCTCTGTTGAGATTATGGTGCGTAAACTCAAGACCCGATTTTAACGAATGGTTTAAATTCGCCTGCCATGTCATATCAAATTTGGTATTAAAGTCCTTCATGGTATGTGTACTGTGTGTCTTATCCTGTCCCCCTGTGTAAAAACCAGGTCCGGAATTATTAAAAAATGCATCGGCGACGTAACGGGAATCGTGCGGATCTTTGTACACGTACCAGCCATTATAATTATCCATGTAAGAGACTTTTAATTCGTAAAAGAATCGCGACGACAGCATGTGATTCATCTGGAATGTATACATGTGGGTCGTACGATGCGAGGATGGGTAACCATCAGGATTGTATTTATACTCGTGATTATAATCGTTCCATTCGTCTTCATTCCACGTGTATAATAACGATGTCTTTAAATTCTTAAATAATTTGAACGACAATTTACCCATAAACGATGAATTGAAATCACGATCCATGGGGACATAAGAACTATCTCCATTATGTTCCGAGTACCAAAAATTCGGATCATCGGCAGAGAAGAAGCTGAAATCGTCCACGTTGAACCGTCTCACGGCATTGAGGTGATTCTTATTGTCCTGATAGCGAAAATTGGTGAAAAAAGTAATATTGTTCTTCCACACGGGACCGCTCAACTGCACCTTATAATCCTGATTTCGATCGAACTCCGTGTTCTTCAGTCCGAAAAAGATATCATCGTTCGACGTGTAGTAATTGGCGAATGCTGCCGATAGTGAACCGCTGAATTTATTGCTGCCATCTTTGGTCACCGCATTGACGATACCACTCATCGCATTACCGTACTCGGCGTTAAAGGTGCCCATGATGACCTCCAGATCCTGGATGGACTCGGGTTCAAGGTCGACAGCCCGGCCCGTGGCGTTGAACGATTCGGTGACTTCCACACCATCGATCAGGTAGGCGACTTCCGTATTACGACCGCCTCGGAAATGACCGTTTACGACGCCAGCCTGCATAGAGACGACAGCGCCCATACTCTCTACTGGCAGCATGTCCATTTGATCAGAGGACACATTGCGGATAGAACTCGTCTGATCCTTCTTGATCACAATCTTCTCCGCCTGAACAACGACCTCCTCGCCTTCCAGCACGGCCGGACGGAGCTTTACATCGATATACGATGTTCTGTTGACTGAAATGCGCAAATCCTGGACGATATAGGCATCATATCCTATCATCTGCGCTTTCAAGGTGTAAGTCCCTGGTGGCACATTAATAATAAAAAAATTACCATCAGGTCCTGCCGCAGCACCCATGGTGGTGCCTTCGATAAAAATATTGGCACCAACGAGTGGTTCGTTCGTAGATGCATCGACGATCTTCCCGGAAATTTTACCGGTGGTCTGCGCGTACATCAAATTTGTCGATATTATCAATGCAACTATCACGGCGAGAAATAAAGTACAGATTTTTCTCATCTTGACCATAATCTTTTCCCTTTGGATTTAGAATATAGATTCTCTCGTAAATACACAGATGCGGCCCTCATCATAGCCGCATCTGTGTTTATTAAAATTATTTCATCAAAATCATCTTTCTCGTCTGAGTAAAATTACCCGCTTCGATCTTATAGAAGTAAATCCCTGAAGTCAGATCCCTGGCATCGACTTGAATCGTGTGATGTCCGGCTTGCTTCCTGGCATCTACTAATGTTTTCACAACCTGACCCATCGTGTTAAACACTTCGATCTTAACCGGGCCTTCTTTAGCCAGCGTATAGTTGATCGTCGTGGTCGGATTAAAGGGATTCGGATAATTCTGGGATAGTTCATAAGATTGAGCATACGATACATCCGAAATCGGTCGCACATTGGTCGCAATGTGTGTGGTATCGCCAATCCATGTGTAGTACCATTGGCTTGGACTCTGCCACGCCAAATCCGTATTATTCGGGGAATAAGCAAGATTACCTTCCCAGCCTGATCCATCATTATCGTGGAAATATAAGTCCATTGGAATTCGCATACCACGCTGAGGTACGAAACGAGGATCTGACGAATGATATAAAGAATCGAAAGGTACCTTCACCTCAATCACGTAATCGGCACCACCCAGATCTTCGAAGTAATAATGACCATCGCCCGATTCAAAAAACGTTACATTTCTCGGAATTTCACTGTAGACGTTTTGTTTGCGGAATACTAATTTATAATCGGGTTCCTCATCACGATGATACGACGTATGCGTAGCACCTCTTAAATCATAGAATCCCCAGAACGTTTCCATCGCATCCCAGTCCCACCAGTTACCTGATGTTTCAGAAGCAAATGTATTATCGATAACATCAGCGGCAATGTATAGATTCTCATTATCCATAGCGACATACACGGTAGCCGTTAAATCGTTGGCATCATCGATAACGCCAATAGCCACATTGTGTGTCTCCGGAGTCAGGACGAACGGAACAATTCCCGAAGCATCCCACTCACCCAGATCACCATCGGCAGCGAAATCTACAGGTGGATTCAAGGAAATCGTGGGAATTCCTTTAGCCGTATTGGTGATTGCCGGAGAGACAGAGAATGGTCCGATATTACCTGAACCGTCAACACATTCGATGGCATAATAGTAAGTCACATCGTTATCAACCAATGGATAATTGATCCAGTGAACGGCAGTCTGTACGTCCTCAACGACACCTGCTGCCACGACTTCCACATTGTTCGCATGGACATCGGTTATAGGATCGCTGCTTGCGTAGACATTATATTTCTCACCATTTTCACCGGCTACGTCCTGCCAGATGAGCAGGTTGTAATATTCAGCAGGGATCGCGTTTAAACCGGTCACCGCTTCCGGAGGAGTCCAGTCGAACTCCGGATTACCGGTCCAAATATCATCGAGATAAACGACACGTCCTGCGAATGCCTGCCCAAAGCCACCGATCGTAAACTTCTTGAGTTGTTCGATGTTAAACGTACCCGCGACATTTTGTCCCAGATCATTGTCCCAGCAACCGTTATTGAGATTGAAATCTGCTAGCGCGACTTTCACTTCCTTCCAGGTACCATCGAGACCCAGCGACGCTTCCGTGACTAAATAGGCGGCCTGGAACGGATAATCGACCTTGGTCGCGCCGTCCTCATCCACATCATGGAAAACCAGGTTTATATCACCAAGGCCAGCATCTGCCTTAATCTTAAACTGAACCGAATCTGTGGCCCAGTTATTGATCATGTTTTTAGGAATAGAAACTTCGAAATTTACCCCATCCCATCCTTCAGCCGTTGTCCATTTTATTGAATTCGTCCCACCGAGGAAATCTTCCTCATCGGTGATGACTGCGCTACCGCTCCAACCAACGAACATGCTGACATTTGAGGGAAGCGATACTCCGTTGAAGAACACAACATCAATTGGCGCTGAACCCTGTACTTCAAAATCATCTAACAGAACCACACCGCTGACTGAATCATCGGGCTGCTGCCATAATGATCCATCCTGCGAAAATTCCAGTGTCCATCCCTTAATCATGTCCAGATCGAGAACCTGATTACCGGTTGCGGTCTGGCCCCAACCCGGATTCCAGAAACCTTCTCTTGATTCCGCACCCACATCTTTAAATTCGACGTAGCATTGCTGCCAGCCCGGATCGGAATCAAGAATATAATGATGGGAGAACCAGATTTCATATTCATCGGTATCCCAGTTCGTGCCGGCACCACCATCGCGCAGAGTGATACGGAAGTGGACTTTGCCCGATTTGGATTGTTTTTCCGTCACATTAATCCACAGACTGATATGCGTATACGGTGAAAAATCATAGGCAGTGGTGGAATCCGGATGATAATGGGTGAAACCAATCCAGCCACCGTACTGATCAAAACATCGATTCTGCCATTCCACTTTCAACGCACCGGTTCCACCGTGCACATCCGTGGTCTCTAACGATGTCCTGATATAGGTGCTTTCACCCCCATCGTAAGCACTCCAATACGTGGAATCGGGTACAGTATCGAAATCATTGATAACAAATTGTCCGTAAGCCAATACGGGCAATACAAATAGAACAACGGTTAGTAACATTACTTTTTTCATAAGATTAAACTCCTCTAATGGTTATAGTTTAACAACCGACTTACTGCAAATAAAAATCGTTTTGGTTTTTGCCGATCACCTCCTATCGATTGATTATAAAGGGCCATTTGATCGAATGGTTGATATCACCTCCTTCCCTTAAAAAAAGTGAATCACCTTCAATACATGAAAAGATTTAAAATGATTAAAATACTACATAAATAAACACAATAATAATAACTAACGCAATAGAAATTTTCGTATTTAGACATCTAAAATCAGTCGATACAATTTGACCGATCGATTTCAATTTCGAATAACGTTCCCACGATCGCGTAAGAACGAGATGATCAGAAACAGCCTCGCCCTTCGACTCAGTTAACATACTGATAGCGACGAAAAAGATCCCAGAGCATACAAACATCACAATCGTATAATACAAGTAATGTACAGTCAATAACTTATCTAAAACAGGAACAGAAACTGACATCGCTTGTGGTGAAAACTCGAACAGCAAGCGATAGAAGCTTAAACCACCGCCTAATAGAAGTGTCCAGAACGCTCCTTTAGCGTTCATGCGACGCCACAGCATACCCATGATGAAAACGGCTGCAACGGAAGGGCTTAGCAGCGCATTAACCTTAATGATTTGCAAGTAGATATTGCTCTGCATATTTCGCATGAACGGTATCCAGATTATACCCAGGATGACGAGTGCAGTCGTGATTAACCGTCCCACCAAAACCAGCTCACTTCCTCTTGCACCCGGTTTGAGCTGTTTGTAGAGATCCAGGGTGAACAGGGCGGAACAGGCATTCAACGCATTCGCCAGGGAGGACATCAATGCGGCTAATAAACCAGCCACTACCAGACCTTTTACACCGGTGGGTATTATCTGACTCATCACCAGGGTGGCGAAAATAAAACTTCCGTTCCCGTTCGCAGGTCGTAACACGACATGAGATATCATTCCGGGTAAGAGAAAGAAAAATATCGGCAATACTCTGAAAAATCCAGCCAGAATGGTACCACGCTGTGCGTCCTGTACCGTTTTACCGCTTAAGGCTCGCTGCACGATAAATTGATCCGTGCACCAATACCAAAATCCGATGATCGGTATGGCAACGATAAGACCCGCCAGCGGTAGATCATCTAACCTCTGCCTGCTCCAGATACATAGATATTCACCGGGAACCGCTGACTGCAGAGCATTGAAACCACCGATCGCCTTTACGCTGAAAATCATCAGGAGAACCATACCGGAGATCAACACCGCCGATTGGATGACATCGATCTTGATAATCGTCTTGAATCCTCCCAGGATCGCATACATCCCGGAGACGATGATGATTATGATCGCTGACTTACTAATATCCCAACCCAATATTTTATGCAATAAGAATCCGCTGACAAAGAGTGTGACGGATATCTTTGTCACTATATAGGTAAACATTGAAATAACATTGAGGTATATACGGCTCGGTTTGCTGAAACGTTTTTCTAAATATTCAGGAACAGTAGAGATGCCGGCTCTTAAATAGATGGGTAATACGAAGTAACAGAGGATCAATAACATAAAACATGAGATCAATTCGATATGGCCGAATTGAAAACCATATATTGCCCCAAGGTCGAATAGTCCGATAAAATGCTCACCCGAAACACTGGCTGCGAAAAGCGAAGCACCGATGGTCATCCATCTCATACGCCTGCCCGCCAGGAAATAATCGTTCTCATCCCCTTCAAATCTCGAAATGTAAAATCCTATTCCGAGAATTACTGACAGATAGGAAAGAATTATGATCTGATCGAACATCGGAAATTGATGCAAATTTGACCCCGATTTTATGTTCGTTACAATAATGCAACAAACATACCAAAATCATATATATTTACAAGTTATTGTTTATTATTTAATTATATCACCCCTTTCATAAATCGAAAGCTCTCTTATTATTAATTCAATAATATTTTATTATTAGATTAATAATAAATTATTAAAACAATAACATATAATCATTTTTTCAAAGTCCGCTTTAGTCAAATCCCCAGTTTATGACTATTATTTTACGCTTTAGACTATGAATCTTGCTGTTGGCCTTTGCCGTCATCTTTCAATTACAGACTCGATTGCCCACATGCTCACCGGAATCGTTTCGACCATCTCACGCCGCATCCATATCTATATATTCCTTTGTGAAAGCGCCATCGGCCTCATACGTCATTCCATTTAGCAAATCGGATCCTCATCCCTTCATTTTATCCCCAGCTCTTTACACATGCGATAATAATTTGGAGGAGCCAGACCCAGCTTCCGCGCCGCTTCGGCATCAGACGACGTGTGCTGTCTGACGTGTTCAAAATATTGCCGTTTCAATCGCCGTTCTTTGTCACGCCATGGAATTATCTCAGACGATATCCCGATTGCTTCCACATCCCTGGTCTCATCGGTATCGATTCTCACGCCAAGGGCCATATAAACATCTTTTTCAACAATTCTTCTTTTATTCAAAAATAATAATCGTTGCACCACATTTTGAAGTTCCCTGACATTGCCCGGCCATTTGTAATGACTCAACACATGATACCCCTCAGCATATATCTCCGGGATCTCCTTGTTCATGTCCCTGCCGAACCGGGACATGAAGTGATCGATCAATAACGGAATGTCTTCTTTACGCTGCTCCAGCGGCAGAATAGGAATGGATACGACATTTAATCGATAATACAAATCCTCGCGGAAACGTTTTTCTCTTACCTCATTCTCCAAATCTTTGTTCGTAGCAGCGATGATACGAACCTTCACTTCCACTTTTTTAGTACGGCCGATCTTATCGATCTCTCCCTCCTGTATCACTCTGAGCAACGTCGATTGAAGTGTATAAGGAAGCTCTGTGATCTCGTCAAGAAATACAGTACCTCTATTGGCCACCTCAAAAAGTCCTAATTTATCTTTATTCGCACCGGTAAACGACCCTTTTTCAAAACCAAACAGTTCACTTTCGATGAGGTTGTCAGGTAAACTGCCGCAGTTGATCGGAATAAAATTTTCAAATTTTCGTTTACCATGATAATGGATATGCGTGGCGACGAGTTCCTTCCCGGTGCCTGAAGGGCCACGTATGATAACAGTGACATCAGAACCTGCAAACCGACGGATCTGCTCCTTTAGCGTTGTGATGGCTTTAGATCTGCCGATGATTTGATTCCGGTTCAGGATATCATCGATATTCTGCTGTAACTGGCGTTTGGAATGTATTTTTTCGGTCTCCAGTTTCTTCTTTTCCCAGGCATTGAATATGTTTAAAATAAAATCGGTAGGTTGATAAATGAACTCCTCGATATCGCCTGGATATTTCGTACAATACCACGTCGCCCCTGCTTCCAGCATCCGGTTGGCAAAATCGTAATCAGTCATATTGATAGTCATCTTAGTAACGACGATTATCTGCAACAACGGGTTAATCTCTTTTATGCGCCTGATGAGATTCTCTCCCATAAGCCCACCCGCAATCTGATAATCCATGATGATGACATCATATTTATGTGTCTCTTTTTCAAGCAATTCAACCGCAGAAATACCACTTGCTACAACATCTTCTATGATGATGCGATGTTTGAACGGATTAATGGTTCTGCGAATCCGCTGCACGTCAAATTCTTCATCCTCAATCAGTAATACAGAGATTTTCATTGTGCTCATATCTTATATCCGATTCATCTTAAAGATTGGGTATTGTAATGGTGAATTCACATCCCCCGGTTTCTATATTGCGGACATCGATCTGCCAACCACATCGTTGAGTGGCAATCTCATAGGCGATATAACAACCATACCCTTTTTGTTGCGCATTGGTCTTGGTGGACACATTTTCCAAAAACAACATCTTAATACCATCCTCATTGGTCAGCATTAACTCCTCTTTTACACCCACTCCATTGTCCCTGATCCTGACCTTTATTTCTCCGGATTCCTCATCAAAACGAGTCTGAATAACGATGGAGATGCGTTCCTTTCCAGAATGCTCAATGCTGTTCTGAATGAGCGGTTCAATAACCTCCCAGACTACGAATTCATTTACGTGGACATAGGGTAAACGCTCATCGAAGTCGAAGTCAAAATTAAATATATCGCGACTCGCCGACAACCGCAAGAATATGTTCTCCACGATGAAATGAATCAATTCATTTAAATCGGTATTGAAGATCGGATTACGGATGGTCTGCAGGGGAGGTTCATATAATTTCATATCGTAGATGACCCGGGATATAAAGTTTGCATACTTGGTCACCCGATATTTGATCTCTTCCATATTTTTCTCATTCAAATCATGCAAATCTTCTTTGATGAATCCCATGACCTTTTCAGCCTTGTGGTGGGTGTGATAGATGCGTTTAGCGAACAACGCCTCCTTCTGCAGATTAATGTGTTCTGTGAGCTGCTTCGTCTTCTCCTCGTATAATAATCGTTGCGCCTCGTTTCTCTCTCGCACCGTATAGGTACTGATATAAAACATCGCTAATAATCCGAACAGGATAAGGGCTGTAAAGATCAGACTCGACTCGTCGTAACTCGAAATGATTCCCCTCGTCATAAAACCGAAATCCGGCTTGCTCTTCACGTAAACGACGCCAAAAAACTCACCTTTGGGCACCAGTGGTACCAGAACATGGAAGATCTGCTCCTGTTCCACAATGCTGAGTATCTGTTCAGTCCGTATGATCTCACTTCGATTCTCCCGGTACATCTTAACCGCTTGCATATGTCTCTGTGCCCCTGCTTCGAGTCGCCGCTCAGGATGCATGATATAGGAAAACAAGATATGTCCGTTATCAATGGCGTAAATCGAATCATCTCTGCAAATTAATATACACACCTCTTCCACATGATGTTGTAGTAGTTGTTGTGTGAGAATGATGTTGAACGCCTTGACGATCTTCGTCGTATCCGCATGCTCTCCGGTTTGATCATATAGCGTCGTCTCCATGAGCATTTCGAGAGAAGTCGTGGTTAAATTAGCCAGTCGTTCTGCAAAATCTTGTTGATACCACCCTTGTGTCTTGAGCATTAAGTTCTTTAATGACAGCCTATGTACAAGCGAGACTAAAATCTGAAAGGTAACCAGAATGGCCAGCAGAGCAAAAAGATGCTTTAATTTGAAATGATACTTATTTTCGACTGTCGGAACGTTAGCACCCATAATAAGCCAACTTCATTTAATAATTACTTATGATTTTATCCGAGTTGATCGATTTAGTCGCGTTCGTCAGCGCGTTGGTCGCGCTCATTTCTCCTTTAATCGCTAAATTCAGATAATACGATATATAGTCCGAGATCTTAGTATAATCCGTCAAATAAGGTCGATGAAATCCCATCCTCAACAGGTACTGATAATAAGCCAGATCCGGTTCCTCCGCCACAAATGCCGAATCCGTGTAGACCTCCTTAATAACTGGCAGATAGCCGCAAAGGCTATATAAAATTTTCTGATTTTCAGGTCGTTGAACAAATCGTATAAATTGGATAGCAGCATCAAAATAGTCTGTGTGCTTCGATACCATCAGATTCCATCCGCCATACACATGTGCCGGCACCCCTCCGTCTAAATGAGGCAGAGCTGCGATTCCAAGGTTTTCCGCCCGTTCAGGATGTCCTATAAAACCTTCAAAATACTTTTTTAATCCCGGCCATCCCAGGAAGAAGATCGCATCCTCCTGATTCGCCTTCAAATAACATTGATATTCATTGCATTTGGTGACAAGAGATGGGGTTAGCTGGTATTTGTTGACCAAATCGATTAATATCTGCAACGAACGTTCCGCCTCTTTCGTGCATAACTGAATGGAGTCACCCGAAAAAATAGACGCACCCTGACTCTCGAGTCCGGCGAGGAAACAACACACAAGACCTTCAAAATTATTTGCCGGAAACAAAAAATGATAGCCATGATGCGATGGGAATTGTCTGCATAATTCGATCATCTCCTCCCATGTCATCGAACGTTCTAATCTTTCAATCACGCCTTCACTATCTGTCAACCTGGCCACGATGTCCTTACGATAGTACATCAACGACACATCGAAATAGAGTGGTATCGCATACAATCGATCATTGAAGTAACATGAATACAACGCCGGCTCGAGTATCCGATCTCGCTCATCGCTCGTGAATACACTGTCCAAAGGTTGGCTCCACCGCGCGAATCGAGGGACCCAGATCAAATCGACTGTAAACAGATCGATGCGATTGCTCTGGCTGCGTAACGTTCTCGCGAGCAGCTCTTTTCTTTCATTCGTGCTGAACTTGGAGAAAGGGAGGTTTATCGGGACTAACTCGATTTCACCCTGATATTCGGTATTAAACGCTTGAATTATAATCTCATGAGCAGGCGATATGTTGTCGGCAAGATATAATTTTACAACCGAATCACCGATCTGATCGTAATTACCGACCGGTGTGAACATATAGATTATTAACGCGGCGATGACAATAACGACTGAACCGGATATCAAACTTGATCCGGAAATAAAATTTTTTGGAAATTTCAAGGAAATTTCACCTCATGCTTTATTAATCGCTTTTAAATGAAACTGTACCAAAAGCTTGATTCGGCAGACGATCGTTACGATTTCACTTCTGCATGGATCGACACTCGGTCAGCACTGGTCAGGAAAACAGGTGCTCCGCCACCAACTGACACAGCTTTACTGTGAATCGGTTGTCCGCAGCCGTAAATGGAGATAATTTGTGTGAATCGATGTCCAGCTCACCGATCAATTCGTCGCCTCGAAATATAGGTACGACGATCTCCGACTTCACGATCGGACTACAGGAGAGATAATTGCCCTCAGCAGAGACATCCTGAATCACCAGAGTGCGTCGCTTCTCAGCAGCCTGTCCGCAAATTCCTTTGCCGAAGGGAATTCTCACATGCTCGGTTGCCGCTCCGGCGTACGGACCCAGATACAACATACGTTTGTCGCTGTCGTCCACCAGATAAAAACCAACCCAGTCATAATGATCGATCTCACGCTTCAATGTATCACATATGTAAAATAAAGCGCTGTCCCTATCCTTACTGGTTTGTAAAAAACGGATTATGTCCCCTAAAATTTGCTCGAATTTCAATTCCATTTCATTCATACACGATACACCTTTTTCTTCATCAGTTCATCCCATGTCTCGAACGCTCTTCTCAGATGCGGTATGACGATCGATCCTCCGATAATTAAACTAATGGATAACGCCTCTTCCAACTCCTCACTGCTTACCCCTTCCTCAAAACAACGGGTGATGTGATAGGTGATACAATCATCGCAGCGCAGCACCATAGAACCCACCAGGCCCATTAATTCTTTCATTTTCGAAGATAAAGCACCGGCGCGATAGACCTGTGAATCCAGACTGAAAAACCGTTTGGTTTCCAGTTGGGCGTATTCCATGACGATGTCATTTAACCGCTTTCTCGTCTCCTGGAATTCTTCTACTCTGTCCTTACTCATTATTTCGATCCCATTTGATACATTAATTTAAGTCGATTTACCAATTATAATCACGATAGACTTCGATGTCATCACCGTCAATTCTTAGACCGAAATCTCCGTTCAACATATCCTGGAACTTTAAATTTATAAATTACGTACGATAAAAACAACTCTTTTTTTATAAGCATTTCAACCATTCATCTTACTGAGAAACTACCGAAAATGGAGAATTACATCGGAGAAACGGCTGCACTGGCGACTGCCTTCTGCTGGTCATTCACATCTATATTCTTTACCATCGCCAGTAAAAAATTAGGATCGTTGCGAGTCAATTTCATCCGGCTCGTCCTGGCTACTTTGCTGTTGATCGGGGTTCATCTCCTCGTGTTCGGAACAGCGCTTCCCATTGAGGTAGAACGATACAGGTGGTTCTGGTTAGGTCTTTCAGGGTTCATCGGACTCGTTATCGGCGATTCACTGTTATTCAAAGCCTTCTCGATGATTGGAGCACGCGTGTCGATGCTGCTGATGTCCCTGGTACCAATCATGTCGACTATGCTCGCATGGTTGATGCTGGGTGAGCTGCTCTCCCTGATCGAAATCGCTGCGATCGTTTTGACCGTAGCCGGCATCGCATGGGTAGTCGCAGAGCGAAATACCGGTAACGATCTACCTCATGGCTCAGGCTATATCTGGGGGATATTATTCGGTCTGGGAGGAGCCGTCGGTCAATCGATAGCGCTCATCACGGCCAAAAAAGGAATGATCGGTTTATTCTCTCCCCTCTCGTCCAATTTAATCAGGATGTTTACGGCAGCGTTTATCTTTATGCTGATCACGTTGATAAGAGAAAGATCATTAAAGACGCTTTTTTTCTGGTCTGTAAAATCAGTGCGACTCCCCCTCATCGGCGGCTCGGTTTTTGGACCATTTATCGGCGTATGGTTGTCCCTTATCGCCATTAAATATGCAAATGTGGGAATCGCATCAACCCTGATGGCATTGCCGCCCATTTTTTTAATTCCGCTTTCCTACTGGATATTTCACGAAAAAATATCGTGGCGATCACTCAGTGGAACCCTGCTGGTGTTCCTGGGAGTTAGTTTCATCTTTCTTACTTAGTCCCATTATCGATTCGTCTTCCCTCTGGCCAATGAGGCGAAGATGCCAATGAAGCATAATATTGCAAATATGATGAAATTGATCCGCAAACTTTTCAAAAAATTTGAATAGTGCTCCGGTGTAATTTCCACCCGGCCGATAAGGACCGAGAACACAAGAGTAGCAATACCCATACTAAACATTTGGCCGATCGTTCGCATCGTACCAATAGTCCCCGAAGCCACCCCGTAATATTTTTTACTTACTGAGCCCATGACGGCGCTCGTATTCGGAGAAGAGAAAATACCGAAACCAGTTCCCATGACAATAAGCGTGCAGATGAGATAAGCGTATGAAGTAGCATCCCCCACCAGTGTAAACATTGATAATGCAATAGTGGTGATCGTCATCCCGATGGTTGCAACGATTCGCGGTTCTACCCTGTCAGAGATTTTTCCCGCGATCGGGGATACAATTGTCATCATTATCGGTTGTGCCATTAACAAGGTCCCTGCTTCCTGCGGTGAAAATCCCTTGATGTACTGCAGATACAGACTCATCATAAACGTCACCCCAAACGTCGCACTATAATTAATCAGCGCAGCTAAATTAGAAAAAGCAAAGATCCTGTTGATCGCAAATAATTTCATGTTTAAAATAGGGTGCTCTTGTTTTAATTCCCAAACGACAAACGCGACTAAACCAGCAACACCGCCCGCTATCACCCAAAATCCCAGCAATATCGGTAATAATGTAAATCCGTACATGATTGAAATGAGTGATATCCCGTACAGTGTCGAACCGATAATATCAAATTTCTCCCCTTTGGCTTCAGCCCATTCACCTTTTAATTTCCAGAATATCAGGGCAATCACAAAAATTCCGGGAGGAACATTTATCCAAAAGATAGACCGCCAGCCAATCTGTTGCACCAAAAAACCACCTAAAAACGGCCCGACCGATAATCCCAAATACGTCGCAGCTACCGTAACTCCAATGGCCTTACCTCGTTCTTTCGGCGGATAAACAGACACGAGAATAGCTATTCCTGTACCGTAAATCATCGCACTCCCCACACCATGAATCACCCGCGCTGTAATTAACTGCACACCGGTAAGAGCAACCGCCGAAAACAAGGAAGCGATTGAGGAGATAATCATCCCTATAGTAAAGATTTTTTTACGACCATAAATATCCGCTAATCTACCGAATGGTACTAAAAATACAGCCGCAGACAACAGAAATGAAGTTGCAACCCAGCTCAATGTTACCGCATCCATATTGTAATCTTCACCGATCGACGGCAGAGCAATATTGACGCCGGATCCTAACAACGGAAATAAAAAGGAGCCGATAACAGCTATTATGAGAGCAGAACGTTTAGTAACCAGAATTTGCATTGTCGTTTTTCTCGCACAATTTAATATTACAGCTGATCTTAGTTAATAATTGATCGCATGATCCAAATCCACCACGAACACACTTTAAATGGACCTCTATAAATAAAGACATTTCCCGCAGTAGAGCTCAGCAAAACGAAGTTAGCTAAAATTATACAGCATACTCCAGACTCTGCTAGCCAAATGATAAATAACATCGCTTATAAGCGTTGTTTACTTAAGGAAACTGGATCTCTATTCCAAACCTCGGTTTACCTCTCACCTTCAACTTAAATGGATCTTTATTCGACGTGACGATATCGCAGACTCGTACGCCTTCCTTTAATATCTGAGCGAATTCAAAGCTATAGCCCGCGAATAGATGCAAGTTAATATAAGGGATCGGAAGGCCTCCGCCCAGCCCTAAAATGGGCTCGAACGTGGTTGATGTTCGTAATCCACCCATCAGATGTATCGACGTGCTGAAGGTTTTCGATTTCGTATCCACTGCCTTGAAATGATAATTGATTACGCCGAACGTCGCAAAATCACCTTTGGACTTCGGTCTGATCGAGATCGCTCCGTTGTCGATTTCATAGTCGATATCGTTAACCGTGGTCACCGCACTGGCGACACCGTAACTCCATCTCTCTTTCGAACTATTGTCGAATATCGCCCTGACAAGCTCTTTATTCTTGCTCTCGTTCATCGCAACGATGGTGATATCACAGTTCTTTTGAAATTTTTTCGGTACTTCAAACTTGCGGACCGATATATAGGCCGTTATCTTGTCCAGTGCCAACGGTCTCACACCTAAAACTCCGCCTAATTGAAAAAGGGAGAGAAATTCACCTAAATTTTTGGAAAAATTGGAATCCTTCCTGGTTACGATAGCAGACACCGATGATTTCATCGTGCTGTCGTCCGTGACAAACACATAAAACAACGAATCGGATCCTAATCCATATAATCGCGTATCCTGGAACGATTTGTCACCATGGAACATTCCGATTATATTCTTATTGGAGTGGTAATTGACGACAACGATGTAATAATCATTTTTTTTGATTTTTAAACCTGCTTCGATCAGCATTTTCTTCAGACTATCGGCAGCGTTTTCGACATCACCATCCTCAAGGAAAATGATCATATTTCGGCACACATCATCGTGATCCTGATAGATTAACTCCGGCGTTTCCACCATCTGAGGAACCAGTATCATCCTCTCCTGTCCGAAAACAGGGACGATTATCAGAACGAAAAGAAAGAAAACAACACAACAACGTATCATCTGCTTATACATGATGACTACCTACCCTCCTTTATCATTAACTCAATTTCTGTGTACAAAAGATGGCACTGCACATGGTTCAAGTTATCATTAACATAACTCATCCAATAATTAAATGCAAGAAAATTCTCAGTCTATATTCATGAACCTTTCCCTCTTTTCCTGTATCACAACGTCATTATTTGATTTTTTTTCATTGATTTCATGTTTATTTTTATTATATTCTATATTCTCTATTACTAGCAGACCTGTATAAAACATGGCTAAATATTATCCGTCGAGGCGAATCAAGAATTAATATGGAGTAGTCTATGAAGCAAATATTAGTGTTCGGTGCCGGGTTAGTCGCTCGTCCATTAGTACATTATTTGTTGAATCAACCCGATTTTGCTGTGACCGTGGCCGACATCGTTAAAGAGAAAGCCGTCGCCCTGACAGCAGGACATCCAAACGGCACGGCCATGCAATTAGGGGTTGACGACACCGACCTGCTCAGCAAAACGATCAGGGAATCCGACATTGTCGTCAGTTTATTACCCTGGATTTACCATTTAAAGGTCGCTAAAATTTGTCTGGAATCGAATGTCAACCTGGTGACAGCCTCGTATGTAAAACCGGAAATGAGGGCACTCGACGACGAGGTGAAACAAAGGAAGCTTATCTTTCTAAATGAAATAGGGGTGGATCCCGGTATCGACCACATGGCTGCCATGAAAGTCATCCAAAGTGTACAGAACCACGGTGGAAAAATAAAGAGTTTCTATTCATATTGCGGCGGATTGCCCTCGATGGAACACAACACAAATCCGTTGGGATATAAGTTCTCCTGGAGTCCGGTGGGCGTCATGCTGGCTACCAATTCCGCGGGCAAATACTTAAGAGACGGTAAGATCATCGAGATTCCAGCCGAAAAATTATTCGAACATTACTGGTTTATCGATATTCCGAACACCGGTACATTCGAAGCCTACGTCAACAGGGACGCGATACCCTATCTGGAACTGTATAACATCCCCGACGCAGAAAGCATGTATCGGGGTACTTTACGCAATATCGGACATTGCGAAACCTGGAATAACTTTAAAAAAATCGGACTCCTGAATCAGGATCGCCGCTATGATTTCAGCAAAGTCCCGCCGGCATCCGTCATAGCACACCTGGCAAACAGCAATGGTAAGCACCTGGAACGCGATGTGGCTACATTCCTGCATATTCCGCAGCACTCTGTCACCATGCATAAAATGAAGTGGTTGGGTCTCTTCAGTAATGAATTGCTCCCACTGAACGAAGGGTCAGTTTTCGATATGTTCGCTTATATATTACAAAACAAACTTATTTTTACAACCGGCGAAGTGGACTTGCTCATTCAGCATCACGAATTTATCGCCGAATATCCGGATGACAGGACTGAGAAAATCACCGCTACCCTCGTGGACAAAGGTATTTCCTACGGCGACAGTTCGATGTCCCGCACCGTCTCTCTACCGGCAGCGATTGCGACTAAATTGATCCTGAACGGAGAGATAAAGGTGACGGGTGTGCACATACCCGTGCTTCCTGAAATTTACGAACCGGTTTTAGCTGAACTCGAGGAACTCAACATTAAACTCGTTCATCAGCGTCACCGTCTGTAATTACACATAAGAATTCGTCGTGTCATCTATTCCGTTTACAAGGAGATTGCACACCATATTATAATCATGAATATCAAGGACAGGAATTTACCTATGCACAAATTATTGATTCGAGCAGAAGATAAGAATATCTATGAAAGAAGGACACCGCTTACTCCGGACGATTTGCGGGAGATCATCGAAAAGACAGGAGCGCAAGCCTACGTGCAGAGGTCGGACAAACGATTTTTCCCGGAGAATCTGTACGAAAAAGTCGGCGCGCACATCTGCGATGACATGACACCCGGAGAAATTATACTCGGGATCAAAGAGATCCCTGTCGAGAAACTGCAACCCAATAAGATCTATGTCTTCTTCTCGCATACCATCAAAGGCCAGCCAGCCAATATGCCTATGCTTAAAAAAATTATGTCGTTGAAGTCGACTCTCATCGATTACGAAAAGATCATCGATGTAAACGGTCGGCGATCGGTTTATTTCGGACCATATGCCGGCGATGCCGGTGCCATCAATATCCTGTGGCTGATGGGGAAATATTGGAAACATTGTGGTATCAACACACCGTTCTCACAACTGAAACAAGCGATCGAATACTCATCGGTCCAGGATGCTAAAAATCATCTGCAACTGCTGAGTCATGATATAAAGAAACAGGGCATCCCGTCTGAACTATCACCGTTGGTGTTTGGCCTGCTTGGCTATGGCAACGTCTCCAAAGGTGTCCAAAATATTCTGGATGTTCTGCCGATCAAACGCGTCGCTCCTGCCGAGTTACCCTCGCTGACGCGGAGTGAACAAACACGACATGAGGTCTACCTCTGCGTATTTAAGGAAAACGACCTGGTGCGTAAAACGGACGGCGGCGATTTCAACCTTCAGGAATATTATTCCAATCCGGAGACATATCAGAGCCAGTTCGATCAATATCTGCCTCATATCTCGATCCTGTTAAATGCCATCTACTGGGAGAACAAATATCCCAGATTTGTGACCTGGGATTCGCTTAAACAATGCTACACCGCGGGCCACACAAAATTAGAAGGAATCGCCGATATCACATGTGATGTAAATGGATCCATCGAATGCAATGTAAAAACGACTAATTCTGGTGATCCAGCTTACCTCTGTGATCCATATACCAGGTCTATCACCGATGGATATAAGGGGAAAGGAATCGTGATGCTGGCGATAGACAATCTGCCATGTGAATTGCCGAACGATTCATCGACGTTCTTCAGCAATCAGCTCAAGCCATTTATGCCCGATCTGCTGCAAGCCGATTTCTCAAAATCGCTTGATCAGAGCGCATTGTCCCCTGAACTGCAGAATGCAGTCATCGTCCACAATGGGGAGCTCACACCGAAATATAGGTATTTGGAAAAATATGTCGGTCATATTTAAGCCGATTCATACAATGCTGCTAACTTAAAGTAAAACGCAGATATCTGATTCTTCTGCCCAGCGCGAGATGTCTTTTTTCGTAGGTCGTTTTGAAGGTGATTATCTCATCGATTTGTTGCAGGGAGTATATATCATCGATCGATTCATGGATATTCCCACCGAATTCCATAATCTGGTTGATGGAATATTCATATAAAACTGCATCATCCGTTTTCAAGTGGATCGATGCACCACGTTTCAGGATCTTTCGATACTTCTCCAGAAAGTTTATCGAAGTCAGACGATGTTTTGCATGCCGCGATTTGGGATACGGATCCGGGAAGGTGATAAATAGTTCATCGACCTCCTTTTCGGCGAAATAATCGGTTATCTCCTGAATTAAAATCATCAGAAAGAACAGGTTCGTGATATTCTCCTCTATCGCTGTCTTCGCTCCTGACCATAACCGGGCCCCTTTCTTATCGACTCCGATATAGTTGTTTTCGGGAAATCTGCGTGCCAGGGCCAGTGCATATTCCGCTTTCCCGCAAGCTAGTTCTGCAACGACAGGTCGCATGTTCTTGAAGACACTTTCTCGCCATTTGCCTCTCATCTCAGGCGGATTTTTCAACACATTATCAAAGCTCATTAATTCAGCGTAATGTTCTCGTTTCCTCTTCGCCATAACTCCCTGACCGATAATTCCAGATAAAATGTCTGTCATAAGCACGCATTGTGCGATAAAACAAGGATCATGATGCGATTGACGGCATCATGATCCTGTAGTTCAAAATGATAATCCTTAGATAACCTTGCGCCATGCTGCGATGGCGCTGTCGGATACCGACTTATAAGAATTTGTTCAAATGCTAATTTCGCTCAAAAATAAACACCTGCTTCCTGTCTATTATCCCGATACGTTCAGTTGCGTTTTGTACTGATGAAAAACGCTCGGATAGCTCAGCAGCGGTTTTATTCTGTTACTTTCATTTCCTTCAACAAATGATCAGCGCCCGTAAACTTCTCCGTTATAAACATCACATAGCGAATATCCACCGATATGGTACGCTGAATATCATAGTCGTACTGCCAATCGCTGGACATCGCCTCGTAATTGCCATCAAACGCGAGTCCTATCAACTCTCCCTTCCCGTTCATCACCGCGCTTCCGCTATTGCCTCCTGTGATGTCGCAACGATGCGTGAAGTCGACCGGCACATCATTCAGATTTGGATCCATCCATCGTCCGAAATCCCTATCCTTCCATAGTTGTTCCAGCTTTAAGGGCATATCGAACGGTTCGACTCCCGTGTTCTTCTCGATCACACCTTTCAAGGTGGTAAACGGCTTATATATTACGGCGTCCGCAGGATCGTATCCAACGACATGGCCATAGGTGAACCGTATGGTGCTGTTGGCATCGGGATAAAGAGTGCTTCCTTTCCATGAGTACAGAGCATCGATATATTGCTTCCGCAACTCTGTGATCGCTGCGTTGAACTTTTCGGATGACTTGCTCATCTCATCCGCTTCATCATAGATCGCCGCCACCAGATTAATAAGTGGATCGTTCTCAGCCTCCAGCTCCTTCGATGTCTTGCTGAACAGCGATTTTGCATAATCTAAGTCCGCCAGTTTGGTCTTGGAAAAGGCCTCATCCACGAATTCGTCGATCGACGGCGTCTCGTGTTTTAGCACATAATCCAATCCCTTAATCCTCGATTCATCCGGCAATTCTTTGCTCTGAGCGAGGATACGCTTCAGCATCGCCCGGTCAAACGGTTCATAGTAACCGTAATATCTCAGGTGCAACTGCTCCACGTTTCTCTCGACATCTTTCTCTGAAAAACCGGGGTCTTTTTCTGCCTTTGGTTTCTCTCTCTCCCTGGCGATACTGTAGGCCTGTCTTGCGATACCCAGCAACGTACCCGAAATGTTGAACGCTTGAATAGCGTCGTCTTTATCCTTCGTCTCTGCAAGTTGCGCATAGAGTGCCTCTATATCCTTCAGAACAGTGCCGTACTTCGTTTTTAACTCCTCGCTCTTATTTATCTCTGCCATCAATTCATTCTCGAACTCGATCTTCTTTTGCAGAAAATTTGTTTTATTCATGACCGTCACTCTGCCCTGATAATTTTTCAGGACGTTCGCGAGGCCGGTCCGCAAATTGGCGACCTTTATTTTCCCCTCCGGAGAATCTTTGGTGATTTCATCCATCAAATCAATGATCTCGCTGAAATTCCTGATCGATTGAGGATAATTATTCTGCAGATTCCAGCGCACCGAGTTCGATGTCCTCCATCGTGTCGTATTTCCCGGAAATCCCAGTATAAACGTAAAATCTCCCTCCTTCAGGTGCCCGCTGGCTATCCTCAGATAATTTTTGGGTTTCACAGGCACGTTATTCTCGCTATATTTTGCGCCATCCCCGTTCGGTGCCATATAAGCACGCAGATAGGTGAAATCGCCCGTATGACGAGGCCACATCCAGTTATCGATATCGTCACCATAATTGCCGATCGAACTCGGCGGAGCGAAGACAATTCGCACATCCTGGTATTTTTTAAAGACGAACAGATAATACTGCTTGCCGTTATACATGTCGACGATCCTGGCCTCCAAATCGTCTCTCTTACCTTCGATCTTCTCGGTCATCGTCTTGATGCGTTCTCTGATCTTTTTATCACGTTCCAGTGGATCGCTGACCTTTTTGACCACTTTTAACACATCATCGGTGACCTCTTTCATCTGTTGTAAAACATGAGCATTGACGCCTCTGGCCTCAATCTCCTCTGCCCTTGTCTTCGCCAGGAATCCGTCTTTGATGTAATTATTTTCCTCCGTCGAAGCCCTCTGCAGGGCAGAATATGCACAATGATGATTGGTAAGGATTAATCCGTCCCCGGATACAAATGAGGCACTGCATCCTCCCAGCCAAACGATGGCGTCCACAAGGGAAGGTTGTTCGGGGTTGTAAATTTTTTCGAGAGGTATTTCTAAACCCTCCTTCTCAAGATTCAGACCTTCGAGCTGATTCAACAGCCACATACCCTCTTCGGCCTGTATCGCAGTGGATAAAAACATGACCATAAGTAAAACTCCTGCTAGTTTCCGCATAACTGTCTCCATACTTTTTCTTATTCTGTTATTTAATTTGTTGATTGTATCTCTTACTGTTTTTCTATAAAAACATCAATGTCACTTCAAATCGATCATACGTGATCCTTTTTCCTGTTAGCAAACTATGCTTTTAGATTATTGACGATTTCCATTAACATCTTCTTTGCATCGCCGAACACCATCATCGTTTTCGGATCGTAAAACAACTCATTCTGTTCGCCAGCGAATCCCGCTCCTAAACTTCGTTTGATGATCATGATGGTATTCGCCTTATCCGCGTTTAATATGGGCATGCCGTACAGGGCCGAATCCTTCTTGTAACGTGCGGCAGGATTGATGACATCGTTGGCTCCGATGACCAGCGCCACGTCTGTATGCTGGAAATCATCGTTGATTTCGTCCATCTCATATAGATAGTCATAGGGGACATTAGCCTCTGCCATAAGCACGTTCATGTGTCCGGGCATGCGACCAGCGACCGGATGAATCGCGTACTTAACATCCTTGCCACGTTCCATGAGCAATGTAGCCATCTCATGGAGTACATGCTGTGCCTGAGCCACGGCGAGACCGTACCCCGGGATGATGATGATCGATTGAGCGTTTTCGAGCATCACTGCTGCATCCGTACCCGTGTATCGGGTGACGGTACGCTGTTCGCCCTGTGTACTGGATCCAGCCTCTTTTCCAACTGCCGCAAAGAGCACGTTGGTAAGCGATCTATTCATCGCCTTGCACATGATATTCGTCAGGATGAGTCCCGATGCGCCGACCAGGGCGCCACTGATGATCAAGACGTAATTCGATAAAACAAAACCCGTGAACGCCGCCGCCAGTCCGGAATACGAGTTTAGAAGCGATATGACCACCGGCATATCGGCACCGCCGATGGGAATGACCGATGTTACTCCCAGAATCATCGATAAGATGGCGATAATGATCAGATAGGCCCACGGTGGTATCTGAGAAAATATACTGACACCTCCGAGCGCCATGACGAAAAAGGCACCGATAATTAAGATGAATGATAACAGTACCGCGTTGACGAGTTGCTGACCTTTGAACGTAATCGGCGAACCGCGCATAATCCCTTCGAGTTTTGCAAAGGCGATCATACTACCAAAGAAAGTAACCGTACCTACCAGTATACTGAGCACGACGGTGATGCTGAAATCAAGAGTTTGATAACCGCTGTTGAGACTGAGGTACTCAGAAAAAGCGACCAGCGTAGATGCTCCGCCTCCGAATCCATTGAATATCGCCACCATCTGCGGCATAGCGGTCATCTGAACCCTTTTGGCCGAGATGGCGCCGATGGCTGAACCGATAACCAATCCGATGAGAACATAAACAGGATCGATAATTTTGAACGCTGTCATCACGACAGCGAGGAACATCCCGAGCATGGAAAGGCGGTTTCCGCGTCTGGCAGTCTTTGGGGAGCTTAAATTCTTTAAACCGAGTATAAACAGAATGGCAGCGATTAAGTAAACTAGCATCGTGATTTTGTCCATTCCTGACACTGTTTCCATTTATATATCTCCTATTTATTCTCTTTCTCTTTCTTGAACATCTCAAGCATTCTGTCGGTGACCAGGTAGCCGCCGACGACGTTGATCGTCGCAAAAACCACTGCCACTGTAGCCAGTATGGTGCTCAGTCCATCCTGCCCCTTGCTTGCACTGATCACCGATCCGACCAGTGTAATTCCGGATATCGCGTTCGATCCTGACATCAACGGGGTGTGCAAGAGCGGCGGGACTTTGGTGATGACTTCAAATCCAATGAAAATTGCCAGAACAAATATATAGATTGAGATAATGATTGAACTATCCATTACGCTAAATCCTCCTTATACCAATTGTTTAACCATTTCGTTAACGATCTCTCCGTTTCGAATGATACAAGCGGAACGAGTGATCTCATCGTCGAAATCAAGTTTAAAATCAGGACTCTGGAACAAGTGCCTGAACAGGTTCGAGATATTCTTCGCATACATCTGACTCGCGTGAAACGGGATGGACGCCGGTAAATTGACTGCTCCGACGATAGTGACGCTATGCTTATTAACGACCTCGTTCGCCTGTGTCAATTCACAGTTACCACCTTGTTCCGCGGCGAGGTCGACAATGACTGAGCCGGGTTTCATCTGGGCTACCATCTCTTCGGTAATCAGTATGGGAGCCTTTTTTCCAAATATTTGAGCCGTGGATATAATCACGTCGGTACGTGACAGCCGCCTCGCAATGGCTTCCTGTTCCTTTTTTAAAAATTCGTCCGTCTGTTCTTTAGCATAACCACCGGCAGTCTCCACATCCTCTTTCGGCAACTCCATTTCAACGAATTTCGCACCGAGACTCTCGATCTGCTCCTTAACAGCCGCTCGCGGATCGAACGCCTCCACCCGCGCACCGAGACGCTTCGCCGTTGCTATAGCCTGCAATCCTGCCACGCCCGCTCCAAGGACGAACACATTCGCGGGCGTGATTGATCCTGCTGCGGTCATTAACAGCGGAAAGATCTTACCAAGATGATTGGCTCCCAATAACACGGCTTTATAACCGGCTAGAGTCGCCATGGAACTCAGCGCGTCCATGCTTTGCGCTCTCGTAATACGAGGGACATATTCCATCGCAAAGACCGTGATCTTGCGATCCTGCATTTTCTCCAATACATCACGATTCGAGTGAGGCGCCAGAAAGCCGATGTAAATGATCCCCTCTCTCATTAAATTAACTTCATGCTGTTTCAATGTCAGATTCTGCGTGGGAGGGCTCACCTTAAAAATGACATCGACACTTTCATATAACTTTTTCGTATCAGAAACCAACGTCGCCCCGGCTTTCTCGTATTCTTCATTCGGGATATATGAACCGATCCCGGCATCCGACTCGATGTAAACTTCATGATGTTCATTCTTTAAATTTGCTATCGCCGCCGGGATGAGCGCTACACGCGTCTCATTATTAAACCGTTCATTCGGAATTCCTATTTTCAATTTACTCCTCCTTTATAAACTCCAGCTTTACCATATTACATGTTTGTAAATGTACGTCACCCTATAATTTCCTCGCGATCCTATTCGCCACGACCACAACACTTCTTATATTTTTTACCGCTTCCGCAGGGACAGGGATCATTACGCCCCACTCGCGGCTGGTCACGGCGGTATGTCTCCGGCTTCTGTAAGGAAAGCAAGGGATCAGCTCCGAACTTTTCAATGGGTTTTTTGTCTTCCAGCATTGGTCGCGGCGTATTCATCCACTCTTCCCGCAATTCGTTCATCTTCTGCTGATCCGATAAGGTGCTTTCAAGATCAGAAATGCCTTTCTCCTGACAAAAAAGACCGAAATCCAACATCGCTATACCCTGAGGTGTTTGCATCATTTTCTGTACCTGCTTGATGTCTAAACCGGGGGGCAGGTCCATCCCTGACAGGAGTGACATGTCGTCAATTTGCGATAAATCAGGCAGCTCAAAACCTTTTTCTGAAACGGCGTCCGATATCTCGCCCACCACCGCCCTGATATCCGGGCTAAGGGCGGTTTCATCTGCCTTTGCCATGTTAACGTCGTCTCCCTCTTCTGGGGACGCAACTAAATTCGCAATCTCTGCCAGAATACCCTTCAGCTCATCCTGCACTATAGCCTGAGAATCTGATCCTAACTGGTCGACGATCCACTCGATATCCTCACCATCGGAGATCAATTCGATGATCTCATCCGGTTCGAATTTCGTGATGTCGTTGTCTTCACAATATTTAGCCAAACGCCAGGTAAGGTCGGTCAGATCTGCCTGTGAACGCGGTAATTCGCTGATGTCCATATCTTTACTCCGATTCGATTGTTTCCGTTATCAATGGTTCACTCTGCTCATCGCCCTTGTCTTCATGTTCTTCATCGCTGCGATTGAGCATCAATATAGCAAGCAGTATCGCACCGCATGTTATCAGAATATCTGCGACGTTAAAAATGGGCCAACTGAATTGATCTTTATAATGAAAATGAATAAAATCTATGACGTGTCCATCCATCAGTCGATCGATTAAATTTCCGATCGCACCAGCCATGATAAAAACAATAGCAACCTGCCACGGGAATCGTTCACGCCGCGATTGGTATGCGAGCAACCCCAGGATCAAAAAAGCGATCGTCGTCGTCGTGTAAATGATGATCGAACGTTTCGGTTGGGAGATACTTTTCAGCATACTGAATGCGATCGCATCGTTTTCCGTATAGCGAAATTCAACATAATCTTTGACCAGTTGAATAGGAGCACTATATTTTAGACGTTCTCTCGCCTCATTCTTCGTGGTCAGATCGCAACTGACCAGGATGATAAGCAGTAACAACAAGATCATTATTTTCCGGCTTCGAATCATTTATTCTCCTTGAAAATACGAATAAGTATAGAAATATAACACTATTATAATTTATTGTCAAGAGCAAGGTATCAAATTTCGTTTTTAAGCGATCTTTTTACTCTGCTGAACGGTGTCGCTTCATCCTGATTTTTCGTAACTTTGCCAACGCATTCAACCGTAAATCTCCAGGACCGAACATCAAGATCTGTATGTACACCATAGATAAAAACAATACTAACACGATGCTGCTATAAACGACATTCTGCATGTAGACATTATTTACTATTTTGTTTAAATATTGTTTCAGTACGATTCGGTTTAACAGGATGAGGATGGATCCTGAGCTGATCGAATACAGGCCGATGGAAATAAGGTCGATCACAATGGCTTTCAATTTCAGTGTAATATCAAATTTCCTTATTAAAAAATAAAATAATATAACACTGTTAATCGTGAACGCGATCGATGAAGCGAGGGCAATGCCGCCATGTTTCAACGGTGTTCTCACGAGGATTAGATTTAAAACGACGTTTAATATCGCTGAGAATATCGACACTCGCAAGGGGATGATGTTCTGTTGATAGATGGAAAATATCCTGGAAAAAAATGCGTTTAGACTCAATCCCAGTAATCCTGTGGCATAGCACATAAAGGCAATCGTTGTCAGCTGGGTGCTCTGAGCATCGAATGAACCTCGTTGATAAACCAGCGTGATGATCGGTTCCCCTAATAAAAGCATAAGGGCGATGGTCGGTATGATCAACAGAAAATTAATGCGTATCCCTAACTGGACGGCGCTGTTAAACTCATCGTGTTTGTCAAGCGCCTTTATTTCCGTCATATAGGGTATCAGGGAACGACTGATAGCCAATCCAAAAATCGCCACGGGTAGCTGTATCAATCGCTGAGAAAACCAGAGCGAGGCGATACTCCCGGAGATTAGAAACGATGCCAATATTCTGTCGACAATTTCCACCGTCTTATCCAGCATCGATTTTAAAAATATAATACCACTCTCCCTGCCTATTTTTCGAAAATCATCTTCCCGAAGATTCATGGTTGGATAATAACGAGCCTGAGTGTTTCGTTTAATCTTATGATGAAACAGAAACGGGATCTGAACCAGTAATTCGAGCACTCCTCCGATTAAAAAACCTGCTGGCAGCGCATATAGTCCTAATATCGGTTTAAACAGATAGATACCGACCATCACTCCAACACTCATGAACGCCGGTGCGATACTGTAAATACGATTGAATTCGAAAAAATTTAAAATTCCCCCTACAAAAGACGCCAGACCGATGATGACCATAAATGGCAGAATCCAGTACGTCATCGTCACTGCCTGAGAAAAATACTGATCTTCGAGTCCCGGTGCGATGAATTTGACAATAAAGGGCGCGATAACGTACAGCAAGGCCATCAAAACCAGTAGGATGATCGTCATGAAATTGAGACTCGCAGAGACTATCCGCCAGGCTGCCTGATATTTATTCTGACTGATGAGCCGTTTGAACGGAGGCATGAATGCTCGTTCAACCACGTCCTCACCCAGGAAATGACGAAAGAATGTAGGGATAGTAAACGCGATGACAAACAAGTCCATCGCGCGACCCGTACCGTAAAATGCCGCAGTGACCAGTTCCCGAAAGAATCCGAGCACACGCGAAATGAATGTCCCTGTGGAGAGATTTACCAGGTTTATAAAAATTCTCTTTCTCATAGTCTTTACCGTCTAATTCGATGTCATTTTTGTCTGAACAGCATGAAATTAATCTAGAAATAGGCACGGATCTCGGCGCGACCGATATGAATCATATCGGGACGATCCGGTTCAGAGCGTCCGTTATAACTCACTGTCGCACGAAGATAGGTCGATAAATTATAATTTATGCCGATCAACCATCTCAGCGTCGTTCCCTTGCGATTGATACCAACCAGCTCATAGGGGACGACCCGATCATCCGGCGTAATGTTTACCTGCGTCCATTCCAATTCTGCGTGGATTTTCCCTTTACCGCGGAACGAGTAGCTGCAGTTCGGCATCAGAGAAAATTCGTTCGCTTCGGTCGCCGGGTCAAGAGCCTGATCTTTCTTCAGCGCCAGTTTTGATTTCAAGGAAATTTCGATGATCTGTTTCGGCCGATACGACAGCTCCCACAGCAATTCGTTCAATCGTATGTATTTATCGGAACGAGCCGTGAAATGATAAGATCTGCTCGCATTTTGCGCATCGAGTTGCAGGCTGAATTTATCTGAAAAACGCCTCATTATTCGCAACGATCTCTCGATAAAGGTGTTGCGAACTCCTTCTTCTATATATTGGTAATTTACTTCCTTCTTTTCCTCATATCGGAAACGAATCGAAAAATCTCTTTCATTCTCAAAAAGATAGGTATCGTGTCGAACGTTCCTGTTGCCGAAGAGCGTCGTCCCTGTTCGCTGAAATTTATCCAAATCGAGTCTGTAAATTGCCCAGACATCGTCCTCCTCTGTCTTCTCCTCGATTCGAACGTGAGTGTCTGTAGTAATTTTTGACAACATCGTGTACCATAACGATTTCTTCTGTCGATTCAACATCAATCCGGGTTCAAAGCGCACCCTGGAATTCGCTTTAAGTTCGATGACAGGGATAAAATCATCGGTATCTCTGATCCTGAGTATAAAATCGCCCAGGTCATCCGGTTCGTATTCATCGGTTTCTTCATTGAACCTGTAATTACCCTCACCCTGTTCCACCTTAAAATAGACGCGCTCTTTTTTCGCGACCTGCGTATTCGATATTTGATAGTGCCAATTGGTCTTGATCGCCCGTCTAAAGGCGGAGAACATCAACTCCAAATCGCCCAGATCAGTTTTGGTATCATTCTGCTGCAGATCGTTGAAGCGCCTCTCCCGGTGAATGAATTGAAAATTTACAGCGAATTGGTTCCCTTTTTTGTACTGCCATTGATATCGTTGCGTAAATGAATTGGATGTCGGTTTTCGAATTTTATCTCTGTATTCAGCATCATCGCGCTTGATAAACGATACGGTCGTGGCAAAGTTCTTCAAATTGACCAAATCGAGACCGTACGTATATTCATGGAACCTGAATCCGGTACGAGCAGAATCCGCGATCGTCTCCTTCTTGTCCTCAGCAAGATAATCCATAAAGGGACGCACTTTCCACCACTGATAGGAGAACCCTCCTCTGTTGCGAAACCAGTCGCCCTGTTTCGATGCGGCATCGTTCTCACTCCCGATACGTTCCAACTCATATCGTAACTGAGGCAAATGATCCAATGCGATCGTCATCTTCGCATCGACCCTGTGTGAGCGAAAGGTCGACCCCTTGCTGATGTCACCATGACCCACGCTCAACTGTGTATTCGCTACCGGTGAATAGAGGACGCTCAATTCTCTGATCGACTCTTCGTTCGTATTGATCCCCTCAGAATCCCATTTCCTCGTCTTCTCCACCACATCCGTTCTGTCGATGTATTGAAAATCTTGCCCGACTTTCCGCAGCTTACCCGATATCTTCAGACTACCCAAATTGATACCCTGCAGACTCATTTTTTCTGCAGCGTATTCTAAACTCGTATTGCTGGCTATACCCACATTATCACCATCACCGATATCCGAATACGCATTGTAGTCGAACTTGCTCATCGCCAGTTCAGTGGATAACACTAAATTTTTGGTTAATTTGATATCCGTGGACATATCGGCCAGATCATGTCGCTGTGCCGGCTTCAGGGCGATGATTGGGAGATAGGTTCCTCTTTTTTCACCGACATATGAATATCGTCCGTATCCTAGCGATTTATAATCGCCTTTCTCGGGTCCTACATAGTGAAACGATACGGAGTAATCACCCATCTCATCGCCTACATAGCGATAAAATCGTATGTTCAGAGAATCGACCTGCACGTAACGGCCCTTTCCTTCTCCGACATACTTTACTCCACTGACATAGGCCGAATCGATCTCATCACCCGCTTGCTGCAATTGACTCAGGTTTTCATCGGTCAGTGTAAAATCCAACGGATTATTTTTATCATCGGCCTCATGAAGGAGACGCAAATCGATATTCAAGCGATCGTCCCATAGCCGAGATTTTGCGTTTAATCCGAAAAGGCTCCGTTGAAACTGTAAATCAGAATATTGAAAATCGATAGTGATTCGTGAGTCTGACGTGATGAGCCGACGCCGTGTGAACGTAATTTGACCATTGCTATATTCAATAACGTAATCGTTGTTTTCGCCTCTGACCATTAATTCACCATCGATCCAGACTTTCTCGGTTCCAGCCAATACGATAATATCGATTTGACCATTATCACCCCGTAACTGATATGGCCCCTGATTACCTTCCTGTCCGTTAAATTTATTGCTGGTATACTTTCCTTTTGAGACTGCCCCGGACAACGTCACGTCGAGATCATCATAGTGCATCGAGCCCATGGCACCTTGTAATTTCCGCTGATAGCTCGAAAATTCACTACCGTCAAAGGCCAGGTAATAATCTCCCATGGTGGCATCGAAATGATCGCTCTTCAGTTGGATGTATACTTTGTCGATTTCATTCAGAGTCTGAGTATTGCCCTCAGGCTGGATCGGGGTATTTTGATCCGTCAGAGCGGCGACCACATCAACCTTGTCGGCAATGCGTCCGGAGAGGTTCATTCGTAAACCGGATTCGACTTTCAGACCCTGATTCGATCCGATAGAAATTCCACGCACCACGCTTCCATTTTTTCGTAACGTGGTCTGATCATACGTGTTGGCCGTCGTAATCGATTCGATCGGAATTGAGGCTCTCGTGGAATCACCGAGATATGTCATCCGTCTGCGAGTGTAGGTGGTCCGCAGATGGAAAGGCAGGTAACGATACGAAATATTTAACTGACTACCGATTGTTAATCGATCGGCCAGTTTCAACTTTCCGCGTATATAATCGATCTCATAATCCTGCGATCGCTTCAATGTATCATCACTCCACACGATGAGTTCGGAATTTTTAATAATCAGACTATCTATTAAATTTATTTCCGAGAGAACGGAGTCGATTGAGATTCTATATTGTCGTTCATACGATGAGACGGGACCATATTTCGTAATGATTTGCGCTCGCTGTGTTTGAGGATGAATCATTCCTATCAAAAAAAACACCACGGAGATATGTAAACTATATCGAAAATTCATGCAGCTATTTTTTTCTTTTGGTTATAAACCGCCGTGCTGCTGATGACTTATTTCGGAGGACTCATTTAAGGTACAGATATCATCAGTTATTGAATTTGCGCGACCGTGAAGAGGATGTTTAACATAACAACTGCCCGCTGCTCTATTCAGAGACGTCCTCGTTTTGCAGATAATCGAGACCCAGTTTTTTCAGACGATCGGCATCGAGTTCCTTCAACTCAATCGCATCCAGATATCGTTCAAATTCCACAGGCAATGATTGAAACGTCGTCGATGACAATTCGACATTGTCCTTTCCGATCCGGGTCACAGTCTTTTCGAGATGGAACACATGGTTGAACATATCATCGATCTCTCTCCAATCGACGCGTAGAAACGTGTCGTGCCGTATATTCTTTAACTCTAATGCTACAAGAGATTGTTCCAGATCCGGGGTCGCTAACTCTTCAATCGAATCGTTAATCTCCTTAATAGTCAAGTCCGCACAATCGATAGCGGGTAATTTGACCATCGACCGCGAAGGAATTTTACGGTACTCGTGTGTTTTTTTAGCCAGGTCCACCCAGACGTAACCGGAACTGTATCCGACCTCATTATAGCTGGTGCGTTCTGTTGATCCGGAGTAGATGATGTGATCTGAAATCTCAAGGTATTTGTGATAGTGACCCAGTGCGATGTAATCGAACTGTAGCTTCAAGTTCAGCTCCGGATTAGGCAGATGCTGTTCGTTGAATTCGCCCATCGAGTAGGATCGCGAGCCTGTCCAGGCTCCGTGAGCCATGAAAACATTGTAAGAGGCGTCCGACTCGATTTTAATCTGATTAAACGCCTGTTCGAGTTCGTCCACCAGCGAACAATGAGGCACGCAATGAACATCGCAGGCGTTGATGCGAAATCTCTCATATTCACTTTTATACGCCGCGTATACTTGTGGGAATAGATCAATCGACTCGAATATCGAACCGGTCGCCCTGATCTTGGGGGTGGAATGGTTTCCGGAGATAATCACCAACGGGATATGACAATCGCTGATCTTCTGTATTCCTTCCAATGCGATAGCGATGGCTCGGTTACCAGGCCTGGTCGTATGAAACAGGTCTCCGGCGTGCAAGACCATATCGGGTTTGAGCTGGATGATATCATCGATCACACGATTCCATGAATCATAGAAATCCTGTTCGCGTTGATTGATTCCGGTGGCGGGATCGATTTTATGATACTCAGAGTAACCGAGATGTGTATCCGAAAAATGTATTAACTTCATAGGTTCCTCAAGTAATTACAGCGTATAACTGATCGAACGAGATAGGCACCACGCCGACTTCACTAACCACTATGCCGGCTGCGTAATTGGCGATCGTCGTCGCCTCCTTCATCGTGGCTCCGGCGGCCAGGGCGAGCGTCAACGTGCTGATCACCGTATCACCAGCGCCGGAGACATCGTGCACTTCGAGTGCTTTGGTCGTTATCAGAGAAAAATCACCGTTCGCTTCCAGTAAACACATCCCCTTTTCGCCCAACGTAATCAATACGTTATCACAATCCAACCGTTCCCGAATGCGCTTGCATACTTCAAGGTAATCATCCTCATCTGTCAGGCTAAGGCCCAGTGCAGCCTCGGCTTCTTTACGATTCGGTTTGAATACGGTAACACCCTTGTAGCTAAAAAAATTTTCAAACTTCGGATCGACCGTAACGATCGTATTCGAACGGCGCGCCAGCTTAATGATATTCGAAATCAGTACAGGGGACAACAAGCCTTTGTTGTAATCTTCGATGATGACGGCGTCAACCGTATGAATCAATCGTCCGATGATATCCGTCAATTTTTCAGTGATATCATCATCGATATACTGTCTCGATTCACGGTCTGCTCGAACGACATGCTGATGATGGGCGATGATTCGTGTTTTAATGGATGTCGGCCGTGTTCTATCGACGATTAATCCGGTGGTTGAACAATCCAGTTCGCTGAATTCAGCAGTCAGTATCTTACCTGGTTCATCGTCTCCGATGACGCCCACTGGAATCGCCTGCGCGCTCAGCATTTTCAGGTTATGAATAACATTCGCCGCACCCCCTAATCGATCCATCTCATGATCGATCTCGACCACCGGAACCGGTGCTTCGGGTGATATGCGTGTGACGTTACCAATTAAATACCGGTCCAGCATGAGATCACCAATGACCAGAATTCGTTTTTGTTTGAATTCTGAGAAAATAGTTTGCTTCCGTGCAGCAGAAATATTGATCATACCCGGATTCCTGTTTATTCTTCTCCCCGTTGGAATGGGAGTATTGTGTGCAATGTCCGTTGAACGAGTCGGTTACAGATCGATGATCTCCACTTCATCGTTGGCGACAGTCCAAATGGCGACAGTCTGTCTGCCGGTCAGCCAACCCCCGCATTCACCCGGACTGATTATCAATGGTTTCCCTTTCCTGACATCGATGACGTGCAGATGTCCATAAATGATCACATCATAATCGGAATGGCTGGCCAGGTGATTCAGAAACAGTGGATCATGGTAAATCAGCACTTTTTTTTCGTTCACCATTAATTCGTGAGGCGGCATGAAAATTTGCCTGTCAAATACTTTATATAGACCGATGATCTCACCGTCATTGTTTCCGAACGTGATCACGAGCGGGCAATTTAATTTTTTTAATTCAGCCGCGGTGAAAGGTGCTACCAGATCGCCTGCATGTATCACCAGGTCCACACCCCGCGAATTAAATAAGGTTACCGCCTTGTTGAGCGCGTTCATGTTGTCATGACTATCTGAAAGTATACCGACTGAACGTATGTCCTGCATTTAAATTTTCTCCCGTGTTACTGATGCCATGGTCACGATTTCCGTATAGTCAGCACTTCTCTTATCATTATAGCGACGGAAAGCGGTCGATTAAACAAGGAAAATCATAGAATCATCAGTCTGTCATACCATCAGTTCTATACGGCTGTTACATCATATACTGTGACCCCAACCATCGATCCGCTCTCTTTGGATGATTATATAATATAATGATAGCAGTCGAAAATATCAAGAAATGAATTAAAAATGACACAGAGCAAAAGTTCAGCCGAGGTCGGGCCATCAAGCTTCGGTGTGATCATGTTTCACACCGAAGCTTGACGCATCGATCGACCCCTCTTCAAACTAAAATTTACGTAAAAGATCGGTCACCGCATCCTTATGGACCAGGAAAGTCAGCATCTTCAGCTTGATGTAATCGCCTCTGAAGAAGTAGTATCCCTTAAATTTTCCCTGAGTTGCGCTGTACCCCGAATCTTTGATCAGAAACCAGTCGTGTACGCTATAGCGCTGATAACCGAGCACGTGTAAGAGATGATCATCGGTGGAGGTTTGATTATTAAACCGATATTCTCTCGCATCCTGATCGATTCGATCCGGCTCAATATCGAACGGAGGAATAATAGCAATATCTTTATCCCCTTGTTTGCCGATTTCGGTGACATCTCCGCCGATAGCTACCGTGTACCCATTTTTCATGGCGTTGACCAACGCTTTGTACCATTCATCCAGCGGGACATTGTAATAATCCTTACAGTGCCACCAATTATCCGGCACCTTGTATTCGGCCTGTGTATAGAACGGAGCATATTTGAACGACATCAAATCGACGTAATCATCAACAGGAATAGTCAGGATTTCGGTCGCATACTCTAGCGGTGTTACGTTCCTGCCGTTGATAAGAATCGTAGCGGGTGGTTCACCGAGATGCGCGTTGAGAATCATCTTGATCTGACTCAGGACGACATCTTCATTCCATAGCTGCTGTTTTTTGACGAATTGCAGGTAGGCGTTCATACGATCGAACATCGCATCATGTGAATGAAAGCGTTGTCCTTCGAGTAAACCCGTGTAATCCTGTGCCCTTACGATCCCGTATTGCTTAATGCGGAGCAGCGTCGCGTTCTCTTCAGAACCTTGCATAAATCCGGAATTCCCTCTGCGTTGCACAAAGCGCCTTGCTTTTTCCAGATATTCATAATAGACGACGAAGATTTCCGATAGATCGATCTGTCCTTTACCAAGGCGTGCAAGCTCCGATTCTAAAAATGATATCGAGGCGAATGCCCAGCATGTGCCAGTGGTATCCTGACGAATCGGTTGAAAGTGAAATGGCGGATTGAACGATTCCACTGAAGCGGGGCGTTTAACCATCGATGCATCGAACGTTAAAACTGTATCCTGTTCACCCGAATAGGTGGTCGTCGCTTCATAGAACGTCATATCACCCCTCGTTTGCGCATGGGCAATGGAGGTCATCAGCCACAATGGCAGCAATAAAATAAGCCATAATCTCATGATTCGTATCATAATTCTTTCTCCTTAAACGAATAGTGCGTCAGTCGAATGTAAAATGTTTGATTTGCTCTCCCTCTTTCTGGATCCTCATCAACGATTCGATGCCGATGTTGAGGTGCATGTCCATATATCGATCTTTCACCATGCGATCCATCGCATCTGTTTTAATTCCTTCGGGATACATCGGAATATCAGAAACGAGGAGCAGAGCTCCGCGTGAAATGCTGTTTTTATGCCCGACGATAAATATTGTCGCAGTCTCCATATCGATTCCGATCACGCGGACCTTTTTCAGATAGGCCCGAAAATCAGCATCGTATTCCCACACCCGGCGGTTGGTTGAATACACTACGCCGGTTCTATATTGTTGTTTATGTTCGATGATGATATTGGAGATAAATTTATGCAGTTTGAACGACGGGAGTGCAGGCACTTCAGGAGGAAAGTAATCATTACTCGTTCCTTCGCCGCGTATTCCGGCAATCGGTAGGATAAAATGCCCTATCTCCGTCGTCTTCTTGAGTCCCCCGCATTTACCGAGGAACAAAACACCTTTCACCTTGATGGCGGTCAGCAGATCCATGATCGTAGCCGCGTTCGCGCTGCCCATTCGATAATTAATGATGGTAATTCCATATGGGTTTGTGGCCGTGGTCATGGGGCCCCCTAATCCGCGAATGGGTACGTCGAATCGTTCCGCAAATTTATCGACGTAATCCTGGAAATTGGTCAACAGGATCCATTCACCGAACTCTTCCAGCGGTGTGTTCGTGTACCGCGGTAGCCAATTTTTTACAATGTCTTCTTTTGTAGGGAAATTATTCAATCGATTTACCTCACTTTTTATAGCAGCTTATTTCGAAAACAGGTCGTGGTACCTGCATCAGCGCATCCCGACCTGTTTTAAATTCTTAAAAACATCGTAAGCATCCAAGGTCATACGTTAATTTTATGCTGGAGCTGGTATAACTTATAATATATTCCTCTCTTTCGTATCAACTGTTGATGGGTTCCGACCTCGCGTACCTCTCCCTTGTGGATCACGATGATCTTGTCGCAGAATTTGATGGTGGAGAGGCGATGAGCTATGATGATCGACGTCCTGTTCATCATCAGCCGTTTCAACGCATCCTGGATCAATAGTTCGGTTTCTGTATCGATGCTGGATGTTGCCTCGTCGAGAATCAGTATATCGGGATCGAACGCGAGCGCTCTGGCGAAAGAGAGTAGTTGCTTCTGTCCCATCGACAATGTGCTCCCTCTCTCCGTAAGTATCTCATCGTATTGATGCGGTAATTTCTCGATGAATTGATGGATGTGGACATTGGACGCGGCTTCTACGATCTGTTCATCCGTTATAGTCTTTTCTCCGAGTCGGATATTGCTCTTGATATCACCCGAAAATATGAACACGTCCTGCAGCACAAGACCAAAATGACGGCGCAGCAGCTGCAGATCATAGTCCTTGATATTTATTCCATTCAAACAAACCTCACCATCGACGACGTCATAGAATCGGCAGAGCAGATTGATGATCGTCGTTTTGCCGGCACCGGTGTAACCGACGATGGCGATTTTTTCGCCTTTCTGTACATCAAATGATACGTTCTTGAGCACATAAGAATCGTTATCATTATATCTGAAGGATACATTTCTGAACTCAATATGCGGGGATGCATCTATGGGCGCGACCTGCCTGGGCGAATTTACGATCAACGGTTGTTGGTCGAGCAGCTTGAAGATTCTCTCAGAAGATGCCATAGCTAACTGCAATATATTATATTTTTCAGACAGATCGCTGATCGGTCGGAAAAATCGTTTGGCATACTGGATGAAAGCCGTGAGAACTCCGAACGTTACGGCGCCTGAGAGATAAAGCGCTCCGCCGTACCAGATAATGAGCGCTATCGCGATGGTGGAGATCAATTCGACGGCCGGGAAATATATCGCAAAGTAAAGTATCGTTCGTACATGAGCATCCAGGTGACTGCGATTCAAATCGTCGAATTTTTTAAAGTTTAATTTCTCCCGGTTGAACATCTGAACGATGAGCATGCCAGATATATTTTCCTGTAAATATGAATTTATTTTAGCTATCCTCAGCCTGACCTGTCGGAAGCTCTCCCTGACTTTTATCCTGAACATCATTGCGATAAAAAATAGGATGGGCAGCACGGAAAACGTGACGAGAGCAAGTCTCCAATTTATATTGAGCATAACCACCACGATGCCGATCAGCAGAAAAATATCGCCGAATATCGAGACAATGCCGGCGGAGAATAATTCATTGAGCGTCTCGACATCGGTGGTGACGCGGGTAACAAGCCTGCCGACCGGATTTTGGTTGAAATATTTGAGCGACAGGCGTTGTAAATGACGAAACACCTGCATCCGTATATCGAGAATAACCCGCTGTCCGAGCCATTCCATCAGATAGGTCTGTGCATACTGAATGATAAACTGGACCAGGAGGACGCCTACAAATAAAACGATGATCTTATATATATCGCCGAACTGATCATTTAAAATATAGTCGTCGATCGCTACCTTGATCAGAAATGGGATCGCCAGGTCGGTGAACGTGTAACCGAGCAGGAGTATAATCGAAATAACAACGTGCAAACGATAAGGCTTCAGAAAAGCAAGCAGACGTTTCATCAGCCGGGCATCGTATCCTTTACCGGTTATTTCATCTTCCTGAAAATGAGTCATAGAGTGGTGTCCCTTTACATGTGTTCCAGAGCTTCTTCAAGAAGTTGCTTTTGATGCAGGTTAGCATAGTAACCGTTAAGCGCTAATAACTGCTGGTGGTCGCCTTGCTCCCTGATCTGGCCATCTTCCAAAACAATGATGTTATCCGCCTCCTGTATTGCTGAGATACGTTGGGAAATGATGATCCGGGTCTGATGATCGGGCATCGATTCGATCCGTTCCAGGATGTGGTTTTCAGTATCGCTATCGACAGATGAGAATGCATCATCGAGGATGAGGATGGTCGGATTTTTAATAATGGCTCTGGCGAGTGCCGTACGCTGCTTCTGACCACCCGAAAGCGTGATTCCACGTTCTCCAACGACGGTCTTATAGGCTTCGGGGAACTCCTGCAGGTCGAGATGGATTGTGGAAATATTCGCCGCCTTGACGATATCACTTTGGTCTGCAGACCTGGCACCGAATGAGATGTTATCGGAAATACTCTCTGAAAAGAGAAACGTCTCCTGAGGAACGTAACCGATATGATCCCGTAACACCTTGATCGGAATCTTTTTTATATCGTTCCCGTCGATCATCACGCGACCGGAACTCGGTTCAATGGTACGGCAGATAATATTCATCAGCGTCGATTTCCCGCAACCCGTATGCCCCGTGATACCCAATGTACTGCCTTCCGGTATGTGCAGATTGATATCGCGCAATATGTAATCAGAATCCTTATTATACGAAAAGTAGAGGTTCTCTAATCGAATATCACCCTTGATCTCGCAGATCGTATGATCAGTCGATTCATCATCTTTGATAAACGGTTCATAGTTCAGTATCTCGTTGATTCGTTCCATGGATGACGCACCCTGCTGAAAGATATTAATAATCCATCCGATGGAGATCATCGGTCCCATCAGCATACCGATCCATACGGTAAAGGCGACCAAATCACCGATGCTTATGGTTTGATTAACGACCAGTGCACCACCTGCCCAGATGAGTATCAGGATCCCTGATCCCATAATGAAACTGATGGTCGACATCAGCGTGGCGTGAATCTTGGTCAAACGCAGATTGAGATCAAAATACTCTTCATTCAGTTCTCTAAATTCCTCAGCTTCGTTTTCCTCCTGCACATAAGCCTTTACCACACGAGCGCCGGCGATATTTTCCTGAGTTTTCGCCGTTAGATCCGAATATTTAGCCTGTTTCTTTTTAGAGATTTCGAAAATATATTTGATCAACAGCCTGGAAATTATCGTGACGAACGGAAATGGTATCAGGACGATCAGCGTCAGTCGCACATCGAGCGAAAACATCATCCCGATCACAAAGATCAAAAAGATAACATTGGAGATACCTTGCATGATTCCGGGCCCCAGAACAGCTCGGACCGCGTTCAGGTCATTTGTCGCTCTGGCCATCAGATCACCGGTTCTATGGGTCTGATAAAATTTCATGGGTAATTTTAACAGGTGTAAAAAATAATCGTTACGAATATTATACTCGATCCTTCTCGAGGCAACGATGATCGTATAACGAACCAAATATCGAAATATCAGGTGCAAGAAGGAAATTCCTACTAAGGCTAATGCATAATATCCGATGATACGCACCTCGATTCCGTCTTCAATATCATCGATCAGATTTTTTAAGATCCATGGAGAGATTGTGTACAGAAAATTCGATAGTAAGATATACAGCATACCCCATAGATACGATTTCCGATGTTTTATTAAATAGTTTTTGAGGCTGACCAGCGAGCGAATGATGTACTCCTCTCTGAATTGCGATAGAATATAGAAAGTTAATAAAATTATAATTTATAAGTCCATACGATAAAAGTCAAGCTAAAAAAAAAGCAGACGTGTTTAAACGTCTGCTTTTAATAATTAACGTGTTGTAAAGGTATTTTATTTAGCAGAAATCGTGATCTCTTTTGGTTTCACTTTTTCGGCTTTGGGAAGTTTAATCATCAGAACGCCGTCTTTTACCCTGGCTTCGGTTTTATTGGCATCGATCTCCGTAGGTAACAAGATAGCGCGCTCAAATTTTCCGTAAGAGCGCTCGCAGCAATGATAGGTTTCATTGTCAGTCTCTTCTTCAACCTTTTTCTCACCGGAAATAACCAATTGATTCTCTTTCAAGGTGATCTTAATATCTTTCTCAGTCAGCCCCGGTAACTCGGCTGTCACTACAAATTCATCCTTCTTATCTTTCATGTCCACTCTCGGATTCCACATCGTATCCCGTCCACTCGCCTGCATCGGCAGAAAATCTTCCCAAAATCTGTCAAACTCATTTGCTAAATCAAACACCGATCGTTTGGGTATCCATCGTACTATAGCCATGGTTAACACCTCCTGTTTATTCATTTTGTTTCCTTAAAATCTCAACTTTTCTTATTGTGATTTCATATCATCTATTGTTTTATCGTTTGCTTAACTGCCCTTATAATATTCAAATTTTGTGCCATTTTTTTTATTAGCAATCTAATTGTGTTTAAATTAATGTTAATTATTAAGTTATATATTTAATGCAATTTATCTCAGCGGGTAATTGATATATGTCATTATGTCAGATATATTATATGCTTCTGCATAACGTCCGTCATTATGGCAATATTGAGACAGATTGCCACAGTAAAAATTACAATTCAGTAAAATTTATCTATTGACATTTACTCCACAATTTATTATTATTTACCATAACAATAATCCACAAAAGAACAGGATATTCTATGGAAAATACGCCTGTTATCTCCATTCCTTTCAATAAAAATTATCTACAGGCAATTCATACTATTTTTGAGCATTTTCCGACAGTAAAGAATCAGATAAAAGACAAGAAAATTATCTTCATTTCCGGATACCTGGATCATCATTACAGTCCTTACCTCTACAGTGATACGATGTTGTTGAAAAAGCTTTGCGAGTATCTGCGACAGCTGAATCCAAAGATAAGAATCTACATCACATTCAACACTATTTTGGGGTTTTGCACTCGATTGTTCATCAATCTCAGTCCCATTCGATCACAGCTCAGAGGGACCAGGGCCAGGTTTCTATATCTCGACGAGAAAGCCACCGTTAAGTTGATGCTGGGCCAGGATGATCGGTCTTACGCGGTCAATTTCCCCAAGATTTTGGTTGACAAATTGATCAAAAATCGTGATCAAGCGCTCTATATCAATGTGTCACCCCTAAAGACCCATCATCATCTTAAATTTGCGGGTAGTTTATTTCATCAGCTGCGATTTTTAAATCCGTCGTCCCACGAATTCATCCACTCTAATGCAGTACACAGGACGATTGTGGATCTTTACGATATGCTGAAACCCGATCTTACGATCATCAACGCGATCGAGGTAGTTAGTCACGGCATACTGCCCAGTCATTCACGGATCGATTCCTATGCCCATGTACTGAACACGCTACTGGCCAGCATCGATCCTCTTGCCGCCGACATCGCGGCGCTTAAGCTAATCAATCAACCGATCGCTGAGATCATCCATTTGAAATCGGCGCAATCATTAACGTATCCGGACGCTAATCCCAGAATCCTTGGTAATCTACCGCAGACTCAAGAAAAGATATTATCATCCATCACCATCACTGACCTGCCTCACAACCTTGATATTATCATAGGTAAGAATAGGAGCAATATCGATCATCAGCTGGGACTGGTGTTGCATTACATTCAAATTTTACATGAGGACCTTGGCGGATATACGGATTTCAGTATCGTCGTTGGCAATGATTTCCAGGCCTCGCAATTCGATCATATTCATGAACCCGTCGTAGTCCTGGGTGCAGGCACATGTGAGGAGGCAGCTCCCATGTTAAATTCGAGATATCGCGAGATCTATTTTATCGATGCTTGCCATGATCTAAGACACCTGATCGGTGTACTACTCAAAATCATGCGCGTCAGCTCATACAACCTATTTGGAACCAATCCCATTCGAGCCTGGAGTTCAGTGCTCATAGCCCGGCTGAAAGGTTCAACATATCATTTTCCGTCGGCGCCCGGGTATTTAAGGAGACGGAAAACACCACAAGCAAATTCGTAGAGGAACTTTCTATGCTAAGAAGATCAGCGCTATATACCATCTTTATCGCATCAATCTGCTTATCCTGCGGCATCGAATCAGCCGATTTAATCATTGTAAATGGCAAGATTATCACACTCGATCCTGAGCATTCGATCGAGGAGGCAATCGCCATCCAATCGGACCGCATCCTCGCCGTCGGCTCGAACATCATGATCGATAAATATCGTGGGTATGATACCATCATCATCGATGCCGAACAGAAGTCGGTGCTACCGGGTTTCAATGATGCTCACTGTCATTTCGTCTCGGGCAGCAAATCGCTGCGCACGTTGGACTTCAGAAACATCAACTCAATCGATACCATCAAAGAGATGATCGCTGAAAAAATCGATGAACTTCCCGAGCGAGCTCTGATACTCGGATTTCATTATGATCACACATTATTTCCTGATGCGAAATTTCCCGATAAGTCCGATCTAGATCCCATTTCGCCCAACAACCCCGTCGTCATCGAACGCATCGATGGACACTCATGCTGGGTTAACAGCCTGGCACTAAAAATGGCTGGCATCGGTCCGAAGACCAAATCACCGTTTGGCGGAGAGATCGTTACCGATCAGAAAACGGGTGAACCCAGCGGGATATTGAAAGAGTCGGCCATGGACTTACTGAGCGTCTTGTATGAATCGGCCGATGAGCCTGCCACGATCAAAGACGATGTGCTGAAAGGCTTGACATACGCCAATAGTCTGGGCATCACCAGTGTCCATACATCAGCAGGTCTCAACGAATTCGAATTCTTCAACGAGCTTAAAAAGGAAGGTAAATTGACCCTGCGAATCTATGCATGGCAATATCTTGATCAATTGGATTCGCTATTGCAGCTCAATATAAAACCAGGCGACGGTGACAATGAGCTTCGGGTTGGCTTTTTAAAGAGTTACATCGATGGGACATTGGGTTCCGGCACGGCTCTGATGTTCGAACCCTATAGCGATGCCCCGACGACGAACGGTTTAATTCAATATCCTGAAACAGTGTATCAGCAGAAAATTGCCAGGGCACACGAACTAGGCTACCAAACGGGAACGCATGCAATCGGTGATAAGGGCGTTAACGTGGTACTGAATTCAATTGAATATGCACAACAGAATTTCGGCAAGAGAGGGCTTCGTCATCGGATTGAACACGCACAGATCGTAATCGACCAGGATTTTACTCGATTTTCAGACCTGGGTGTCATCGCCTCGATGCAACCGACTCATTGCACCACGGATCTGCGGTTTTGCGAACAACGGATCGGAGCCGCACGTTCGAAGGGAGCTTATGCATGGCGTACCTTCATCGACAATGGCGTCCATATCGCCTTTGGAACCGACTGGCCGGTCGAACCGCTCGATCCGTTGCGTGGCATCTATTCTGCCGTGACTCGTAAAAACATCGAAACAGGCACACCCGAGGGAGGATGGTATCCTGAACAGAAGCTCTCACTCACCGAGGCACTGGAGGCCTATACCATGGGTTCCGCTTACGCCAGTTTTGAGGAAGAGCTCAAGGGTTCACTGGAGGCAGGAAAATTGGCAGACATTATTGTTCTTGATAAAGATTTATACGCGATCGAACCCGAGGAAATTTTAACGACCAGGGTGAGATTCACCATCCTGGGAGGGAAGATCGTTTACTCCTATTGATATCGATTCGCCGAGTATGAGTGGCTACTCTTTCTGCTCCTGGGGACTCGGTTTCAAGAGGAAACGATCATAGTAGTTTAAATTAAAATAGAAATAGATCGTGATCAATACGAGTAATATAATGATAAAAAGATTTAGTTTGCTGCGTTTAGTCATCGTTTAATTCAACCGTATTAGACTATTCGATAGAGATTTTCCATCTCCATCGTGAGTTTACCTTTTTCAATATCCTTTATAAGCGCGATAATTTGCCGGTTTACCGGAACCGGGATATTCAACTTCCTGGCTTTCTCTTCAATAAATCCGTTTAAATAATCGATTTCAGTCGGTTTTCCCCGTTCCAGCGATTGCAGTGATGAAGATTTTAAGCGGCGATATTTAAAACCGATCGCCATAATGACGAGATGTTTCTTCAGAAGCGAGAAGTCTAATCGACGATCCAATTCATTCTCCGATAAAGCCAATTCGTAAGGATTGATCTTGTCGGCAATTTTCTCCAACCGGATGCCCATCGCATCAGCTACATGAATAGATTCAGTAAATATCTTCATAAAAATATGCCTGGCCACCCGTAAATTAAGCAATTCCCCTAAACGAAGGCCAGTCACCGCACCCAACGATGTGATACAAGAATTTATAATTAACTTGGTAAATAATTCTCCGTCGATGTTGCTCGAGATTTTAACCGGAAATATCTTTTCGAGCACAGATTTCAAGACAAATAAACGATGAGTGATCTCTTTGTTCAACTCTCCGACAATGAATCGTCCATTCGATGTGATCTCCATTCTTCCCACACCGAGGTATGTCGCTCCCCATTCGACGACGCAGCCAATCGTTCGTGAACGACCTACAACATGGGCGATCTGATCCTCCATCATCCCATTTTGAAGCGAGACTACCATCGTATCATCATGCAAAAATGGTAACACGGATTTCGCAGCGTCTATCGCGTCCATCGCCTTGGTGGCTAAAAATATGATGTCAGGCTTTTCCGATATCTGAGAAATGTCGATGATCACGTCAGGATAGGAGATAATACTCTTTTTCTTACCCTCCACTCTCAATCCGTTGTTTTCTATAAAATCGACGCTTTCCCTATGCTTACATACTAATTCGACATCATACTGTTCCTTCGCTAAAAAAGCCGCGATCACGCCGCCTACGGCACCTGCACCAATGACGACTAATCTCATGGAACTCTCCTCTGATCATTGAATCATTCTGTAGGACTTATTTCGAATCGCCGGATAGCTGCAAAATTTTTCTTGTAATATTCACTCCTGAGATCGGATATGACGACTCCGCGTTCCGAGCTGCTATGTACAAATTTTGTACCAACGATATATACGCCAACATGATTAATCTTTCCGTCTGAACCTGTCTTAAAGAACAACAGATCGCCCAGTATCGGCTTACGTTTATTTAATGGTTTGCTCTCTTGATAAATCATGAATGAATTATGAGGAAGCGTCACCCCAAACGAATCCTCGAATAGTCTAACGACTAACCCGCTGCAATCGAAACCTTCCGGAGTCACTCCTCCTTCACGATAAGGGGCACCAAGGTAACGTCTGATGTAGCTCAGTAAACTTCTACTATCCAAAGAGGAATCTCTCGCTTCAGCCCTGTGCAGCGTTCGTTCCCAGCTGTCAGGAAGTCCTCTATCTCCGTCGTAATTGATCCCCTCCGGTTCGACCCTTCGGATCGAACAGGCCGTACTCAGCATGAACAACGATATCAAACCACAAAAAAAGATCCTCGATCCGCTCACATTCCCTCCATTCTCCCAATATAATTTCCGTATGAGAAGTATAAGCCAGACGACTAAACTCGAATAGAAATCTGCCGGACACTATAATCGCAATCAGATTCTTTAATAAATATATCTATTGACAGCACTCTAACGTGATTACTTGAGGTAACATGCTTTTGGTAACACCTGCTCAGACAATCCTGTTGAATGTGACGTAAAAATTCTCTTTCGAAGTATGAACGAAAAGTTTAAATTAAAACTCTGTGGATGACAGTATTAAAGTTACAAATTACATTTTATTTCAGAAAATGTCAATACTTTTTTCTGTTTTTATTTGCGACACTGTTTCATTTCGGACATCATTCTGCGTTGAAGACATCAAGATCTAATTTTTTTAGTTCCTAATTATATATATTTATTAGTACTTTTTGGACATCCAGAATGCCTGATATTGGCATAATATTGGCAGCTTCCGGAGAATAGATTCTCCCCGATTCTATCGGTCGCAGTGATATGATAATGGTGCTGATTTATACGACATCCCTTGATATTATTCACAACGGTTATGAAAATAACAATGTATTTTGATAAATCCATATGATGTTACGGAGGAATAAATTAATGCTCAATGCTGCAAGGCTATCTATCTTACGGGATTTGACGCGGAAAAGAATACGACGTTTACCCATCTTATTTATCTTATTAAACATTCTGATCGGAACAGGTCAAGCGCACGCACAAATTCGGATCATGCCGTTGGGCAATTCAATCACTCATGGGGAAAAAGAATCAAATCCGATCGGTGGTTTTCGTGACGACCTCGCTTTCATGCTCTCGGATGAAGCCGTGGAATTCGATCTTGTCGGGACCTTCAACGACGGTAATTCCCTGTACCCATGGCATCAGGGAGATCCCGGGAAAACTGCTAGTTATCTTGCCAGCCAGATAACGAATTGGTTAACGCAAACCTATCCCGATATCGTTCTCTTACACATCGGCACAAACGATATTTATTCAGGCTATACGATCGAGAGAATCGTCACCGATATCGAACGAATACTCGAGCAGATTTGGATTTACGATCCCGACATCCCGATCCTTCTCTGCAGCACTATCCCTCGAAACGATGCAAAAAACGATAACAACACCCGGCTCGCCCGTGCCATTCACGATCTTGCCGTGGAAAAAATCAGAGCGTATTATCCCCTGCGTTACGTGGGCCAGAACGAAGTTTTTGTATCAAACCCCAATTGGGCCGTTGACTATTTAGGCGATCTATGGCATCCGAATAATCTCGGCTACAGTGTAATGGCCGAAGTGTACTTCAATACCATCATGACAGAGTTAACCGCCGGGAGAAGACTGGTTACGGATAATTTTGACCGTAGCTCATTCGGGCAATATTCATGGAACAGCGAAGGTCATTATAACCTTTATGACGATAAATTAAGCATCGATGCGGGTGGCAACTTCTGGTGGAAACCGGCCGTGTACGTCGCCGAGATGGATCCTATCGCTATCAGCTTCAGCTGGGGCGACGACGTTAATGCATATAATAACGGAAACGCCGGAATCGCTCTGATGTTGAACGATGATACACCCACGGCCGATGGCTACCTCGTCTACAAAGAGAGCGAAACAGCCAAACTAAAGCTATTTCTTATACGGGACGGACAAATTGATCGATTAATCGATGAAACTGTCGGCCTTATCGGCACCCCGGTGAAAGACGATACCTTTAAAGTGGCTTTTTATACGGACGATTTCGGTCATCATTTCAACTTCCTCATAAACGAATACTTCGATGGAAAATTAACCGATCCTGATAAAGTCCATGCACATAACACAGATCAGTTTGCTGGTATCATGCTCGCCGGAACTGAAAATAATATCATTGATAACTTTACATTAATCCATTCCGAATTCCATGCTCAGCATATGGTTAAGATATGGGGGGATGAACAGCAGGGTGAAAAAAATACCATTTTATCAGACTCTCTGGTTGTCGAAGTAATCGATAACCATGGATCTCCCATCCCAAATATTGCGGTCAACTTTACGGTCACCAGCGGTGATGCAACTGTCATAGAAAATCCGACCAGTAATCATATTGTGCTCGAAGCCGAAGTCGGTCAGCTCACCTATCCCATGCAAATTAAAAATGATGCCGGCGCCTCCGGAGGAAAATATATTACCGTACCGCAGGAGTACGAAGACGATTCGATGGCCAAAGCTGTCTACGATTTCACGACATCGCATCAAGGTCCCTACGTCGTTTGGGGACGCGTTCGATCGACGGGGGACACGCATGATTCATTTAAAATAAGCCTCGATAACCAGCCGGAGGTCGTATGGCATATTCCGGGAAATTGGAATTGGACCTGGGATCAAGTGTATGTTTTTAACGGTGATGATCCGGTTCAGTTCAATTTGTCAGCCGGAGCCCATCAGCTAACCGTAAAAAACAGAGAATGGGGATCGCAGATCGATAAGTTGATCATCACCAATGATCTCGGTTTCAATCCCAACTCGTACATGCCTAAAAGCGTTGAAACAGTAATCACCAATACATCGGGCAAGGCTTATGCCCGTGTCGAACTGGGGTCGACACCCGGCCTGGTCGAAGTGACCGCATCGTCGCCGTCTCTTCAAGAACAAGCCGTTTTTAATCTCGTTATACGATCCGAACAGCCGATCCCCTACAGTTTGACGATCATCGGTGGCAACGATCAATTCGCTGCAGTGGGTGAAACCTTACCTTTACCATTGGAAGTAAGAGTCGCTGACATCAACGGGGCACCGATCCCTGACGTTGACGTCATGTTCGATCTGGTTCAGGGAACAGGGACGATAACAGAGCCTCAGCCTGTCGTGAGCGATGCATTGGGTATCGCTAAGATTAACTTCAGCCTGGGTCAGGAAGAGGGTGTCCGCTCTATTCAGGCGTTTTGTCCGGATCACGCTCAACTGGGAACTGTTTTATTCCAGGCTTCTGCAGTAGCGATGGGCTATTCGATTAACGGAAAGGTTACTTATTTCAGCAACGGGGATCCTGTTGATGATGTCGCACTGGTTTGTCTTGGCGACGTGATTCGTACGGATACAACCGACAATCTGGGTAATTATTCAATCCGTTCGATCGAATCGGGAAGCAATATCGTCATCACACCGATAAAGAATGAATTCAGAAACGAAGACGGCCAACTGGCGTTCATGTACAATGCGGCCTTGATTATGCGACACGTCGTCCAACTCGACACTTTGAAAGGATATTATCTCGAGGCTGCTGATGTCGATTTAAATGGCAACGTGCAAACCTACGATGCCGCACTGATCGCGCATTACGCCGTCGGACTACCCAGAAGCGCCGATTCCCATGTGGGTGAGTGGCTGTTCCATCCGGCATATAGACAATATTTCCAGGTCTCCACGAACTACAATTTTCAAGATTATCTCACTCTACTATTAGGAGACGTTTCCGGAAGCTGGAATCAGAACGAACAAATTCTGAAATCAGATTTAAGACAGGGACTCGCTCATTTTAACGAACTGTCCGTTAACGAAGGATCGAGATTCTCACTTCCCTTATGGATCGAAAAGGACATGAATATGATTTCGTGTGCTTTAAAACTCAAATACGATGCTGATCAATTAAGATTTATCGATATTAAAAAAACTGAATTAACAGAGGGATTTGAAATCGCCTGGAATGATGAACACGGCGTAATCAAGGCTGGGCTCTACGGTGCCAACGAAATCAGCACGAAAGGAGTCCTGATTGAGATCGTCTTCGAAGCGATCAGTTCAGCAAACAGAGAAGCCTCGATCGATATAGAGCAATTCCAGATTAATAATTTCGATGCAGAATGTACCACGGCGGTCGTCCAGATTAATTCTGATATCGATAAACCAGACGATTTCATACTCTATCAGAATTACCCGAATCCGTTTAATCCGGAGACCATGTTTCGCTACCGTATACCTGAGGCTGGTGAAATGAAGATTACCATCTACAATCTGCTCGGTCAGGAAATTATTTCATTGTATGATGGACTGCAAACCGCTGGCTTGCACGAGATCAAATGGAACGGAGTCGATGCTATGGGAAATCAGACGGCAGCGGGTGCGTTTATTTGTGAATTACAGTTCGGAAACCAGCATAAAACGATTAAATTGATGAAATTGGAGTAATCTCGTTTCAGACGAACGTCTGTAAACGTGTAAAAACAGATTAAAAATCTATGGTTCGATAAGAAAAGTCCGGATGAAACTCGATCCGGACTTTTTATATAAAATCTATCCATGGGGATGTACCCAAAGTCACACGATATGATATTTAGCACAATTAGTAGTAGTAAATATACCCATCCCATACAATGCGTGGTATTTCACGAATAAATTCGTCACTACAAATTAACTATTGATACAACCCCGATTTCAGCACAAAAAAAACCGCACACAAAGCAGCCTATCGATTAATTCGACAGAGGGTTACGTGTATTTACTTCACGTAAAAAACATGCAGGCGTTCATTCGTATTTTTCATATTATCGTACGAGGATACCTTCAGTTCATGTCTTCCAACGGATAGCGGCTCTTCACACTGATGGAAAATTATGTCCGTTTCAGGATCGTACTCTGCTATTAAACGCACACCATCCAGCATCATCTCGATAGACCGTTCACTGGCGATTCCTGACAGCTCATCTTTTACATAGGCCTTAAGCAAAGGTGTGCGAGTCGTGCTGGTTCCGTTCTCGGGTGAATAAATCGTAACCATAGGAGGCTCAGTATCCCGAATCAGAGTCACATTGCGCAACCCCCCGAGCTGTGCTGAAATCGTCCGGGATCCATGATCGCGTTGCGATCCGATAAAGCTCCAATTGTCGCCCGCGACGTTTCCGTAAACACCTAATTTCTCACTCAGCGTATCCGTTACAGGATATTGAAGACGTACGGTGGCACTTCTCTTTAAAGGAACATCGTGCGGTGCAAGCGTGTATACGATACCCACTCTGTCGTATCCTTCCGTCATGATCTCCGGATGTTCTTCTATTCGTCCGTATAACGTTCGATACACAGAGTTCGTCTTGAAAATGACCGTGCACACATCATCCCATGACCTGATCTCTCCTCCCTCTTCCGGTGATATAGTCGTCAAACTCATGTTCTTCATTCTCGAGCTGTGTCTTCCGGCATGATCGGTCGTCGCCAGATCGACTCTCATCAGCCCATCATGATGTGGGATTAACTCATAAACCCCAAAATATTCATTCAATGCATGTTGTATCAAATCGACCGTGACCGTTTGCGCTCCGTTTTGCTGTACCGTGAGTACAGGAGGATTGACAAGCGGTGGTTTGACGTTCACTTCGAAACGTACGAAATCATCATAGAAGTCTTCATCGATGCTGACAAACAGACTGTCCTGTTCTACATGCTGTGTCGACATGCTGAGCAAATATTCGGGATAGCTGGCTATCCCGTACTCATTAATCGAGATTATTTTTAACGCCTGCGGAATTGTGGTAGCATTGCGCTCCAACACAAAAGGATAGCCTTGAAATGTCGATGTCTTTTTTCGCCATGTTACCCCGAGATCGTTCGTAAAAAAAAGGTGGGGATTAGCGATCGTCCCACTCTGTTCGTCAGAACAACCTGAGATCACGAGTCGCCCCTGCTCATCGGTATAATGTTCAGTCTCAATTTTATGATTATTCCCTATCCAGAATTCACCCTGAACAAAGGATGAATTACCATTGAAATCGATGACTTCGATCCTGACGCTGTGGAATCCCGGCAAAATCAGTTTACCTTTACCAGAACTTTCCGCTGCGGCCATCCTGCATTCCAGTACACCGGTCCCCGCATCCGCTGGCTCATAGAAATCCAACGTGTTTCCTGGTTCGATATATAACTTTTGATATAAACCCAACTTTCGTTCAGCCAGTCTGAAATCTCTGTCGAGATCGATCAGTCCGGAAGCGTCATAAGAGAACTCGTCATACTGCGCCCTGAACACCCGTTCACCGTCCAGATATAACTCAAGGATGTAGGCTGCGTACGAGTTGGACACGCCGTTCGCTGAATCGAAGCAATCGATGGCAATGCCGATCCGTCCGTGTAATAATAAGGATTCGGTTATTTCATACTCCCCTCGTTCGATTAATCGCGGTTGAACCAGCAATGGTTTCACGTCTCCGTTCACTCGCGATCGGGCATCCAACGGGGTAATGGCGACTGACTTAATTCCCGGTGGAATGTTATCATTAACAGTGTAACCTCGCAGCATCGGATTGAATGGGTAATTTCTGCTATCACGCATTTCAAAATGCAAATGAGGATAACCGATACCGGTCGAACCGGTAAACCCGATCACTTCACCTTGTTTCACCGGAACATCGAGTTTGCCCAGATATAAATTGACTCTATACTCTCCAGCCCGCTTCTGCTCCCGTTTGACTATCGATTCGATCGCATCGCTGAAACCCTGGAGATGTGCGTACACTGCAACTTCACCCGTATCCAGAGTATGATATAATACTTTGCCATAGCCAAACGGCGATACACGGATCCTGGAGATATATCCGTCACGAACAGCGAATACACTGTACCCCTCCTGTCCCCAAGTTTTAACATCTATCCCCGCATGAAAATGACCTGGCCTGTATTCAGCGAATGAAGAAGTAAGATAGCGACTCGCATCCGTCGGCCAGATGTAATCTGCAGCATACACAGACGGAATCATAAAGAACATACTGTAAAACATCAAACAAATCTTTTTAAACAAAACTATCTCCTGATTATAGTAATTTATTAAAGACATCGGCTAATTGACCCGTTAACATTTCACGATCAAATTCATTGATCGCGAGTGGCGGTTCAAGTACATATTTATTTAATTTATAAGCGTGATAATAGTTATAAATAACGTTCTTTATTGTTATTATATCGTTTTCAGCTATCACGGTTCCGCGGTTTAATTTTTTTATTAAATTTGCCACGAATCCACCGCGAGATATCAGTAAAATCGGTTTACCTGATCCCAGGTATTCGAATATCTTTCCTGAAATGACCTCTTCGGCGGACTTCTTAATAATCGTAATCTGCAGTAAATGCGATCCCATGATCTTTTTCAACGCTTCCTTATGAGATAGATAGGTCATTGGCCGTATGTAATCGCCTAAATCGAGCTCAGTTATTAACCGATTCAATTCGCCGAAAATATCGATCCCGAAGTATTGGACATGTATGTCTTGCCTTAATTCTTCATGCTCATCGATTAACAACCGAAAAGCCTTCAAAAAAGGTTCCGGACTGCTCACTTTGCTGATCGATCCACAATGCGTGATGGTAAACTTTTCTTCTAAACCTGTATTCAGGAGTGATTCGAAATCATCTCGATCATACCCGTTCATGATCGTAATGAATTTATCCTGCTTAGATCCACTCTTCTGTTTGAGACTGTCCGTAAGATGCGCACACATGCCGATCACGCGATCGGCACGTCGTAACACCCACCTTTCGAGAAATCGGTTTATGCGGGCATGGAGAAGCGTGGGATTCGCCTGGCTCTCCCCTTCGGTCCATGCATCACGAAAATCAGCGACCCATTTCACCCCCGTCAGTTTGGATATAAAAAATCCGGCCAGGTGGACGGATTGAGGGGGTGATGTCGTAAAAATAACCTTGACACGGTTTCTTCTTATGACCCTCCAGGACCGATAAATCGCAAACGGAAGCCATAATATCTTGTTATCAGGTATGAATATCCAGCCGCTGATGCGATCATTTAATCGATTCATGAACGTTCGTGATGGATTTGATCCCGCTACGTGTTGATCCGAATCCGTTTTCTTTTTTTTATGGCTTAACTTGTGTACGATCCTGAGCGGATCGAGCGATCCGGTTCGTATGACGGGTACGTGACGAATCTCCTCCAGCAATGAATCATCGTGAGCGTAATACCGCACGTTCTTGACGGTTACCACGATGGCGTTCCAGTTGAACCGATGCAGATATTTGGCAAACTTGGCAGCTCGTTGTGTTCCACCCATCCCCATGGGTGGAAAATAGTAACTCAAAATAATGACGTTTTTACTCATTGACAATTGTGTGGTTTAAACGAGTTCGACGCGACTCTGGTCGCCGATCATAAATTTGTGCGTCGCCGGCTTCTCTTTCGCCTTGACGATCTGTACGTCGTTGCCCAGGATACTACTTTCGATGCGTATACCCACGTTTATGATCTGACACTGGCAGAGCACGATACTGAATTCAACTTCACTGTTCCGCACGATACAGTCATCATAGATCGACGTAAAAGGCCCAACATACGAATTTTCTATTTTGGTTCGTTTTCCGATGATCACCGGACCCCTGACGTTGCTATTGCATATCTGCGCACCTTCGCCGATGATCACATTACCAGCGATCGTAGAATCCTTTACAGTCCCCCGTTGAATCGCTGGCTCCAGATGTTCCAAAACAAGTCGATTCGCTTCCAACAGGTCTGCCGGTTTGCCCGTATCTTTCCACCACCCTGTTATTTCAGAGTAGCCGACCTTATACCCGTGCTCCAATAAATATTGATGTGCATCGGATATTTCCAGTTCTCCTCTGGCGCTGGGCTTTATGTTATTCACCGCCTCGAAAATAGCCTGATCGTAAATATATATACCCGCCACAGCAAATTTGCTCTTAGGTTGAGCCGGTTTTTCCTCTACACTGATGATACGATTCCCCACAATCTCCGGTACACCGAATCGTTCCGGATCCTTTACTCGCGCTAATGTGAGAAAACAATTGACATTATCCTGTTCAAACGCATCGATAAATCGCTTAACCCCACCGACTACCATATTATCGCCCAGGTAGAAGATAAACGGTTCACCAGCAATGAAATCTTCAGAAATTTTGATCACGTGAGCCAGTCCCAGAGGAGCACTTTGCTCGATGTATGTGACATTCACTCCCCAGCGACTCCCATCTCCGATATCATTTCTGACTTCCATCCCTTCCTGGTTCGTCACGATCCCCACTTCCTTGATGCCGGTCCCGGCTATGGTGTCCAACGCGTAATAAAGAATAGGTTTATTGGCGATGGGGATCAGATGCTTGTTCTGTGTATGGGTTATAGGTCGCAGCCTGGTTCCTTTGCCTCCACTGGTGATGATTGCTTTCATAATTCTCTGTCCTTTTTTATGGTTTATTCTATATTGACCATTTGAATCGTATTACCTGACAACATATTTTTTTACTACATCTCTGGCGATGCTGACATCGGTTGTGCCGTGAACAATGACTCTTCCATTGAAGAATAAAATGATATCATATGGATCCTCGCTCAATTTGATTGCATACTCGTTCACCGATACCACCCGATCTCTGTCGCACCTTGATGCGATCTCATGGGGATCCAGCTCGATCCGATTAAATGGGAGTATGTGTACGCTGTTCGGACCGAAAAGGCTCGCATACACCGTCCCATATTTCCCTTCCAGATGATCGAATTGCCTATAATTACACACAGGACAATTCTTTTCCGTATTTATATCCGCAAAATCTCCGGCTACGTATAAATTTTGCCATAAATCAACGCTCAGCAATGCCTTATTCAACAGATCCACTCGACCAAGCATTAACTTCAAGGCCTCAGCACACTGAATTGATGCGATGAGATGCACAACAGGACTGATGATGCCGTTGTCTTCGATCATGGATCCTGTGCGATCTTTCGTACTTCGTTCGAATAGACAGCGAAAACACGGAGTAATCCCTGGTACGAACGTCGCACTCATTCCGGATGTCTCTCCGCAGGCACCAAAAATCCATGCTTTATCGAGCTTGACAGAAACCTCGTTAATCAGAAATCGAGTGGCATCATTATCAGTTGCATCGATTGTAAAATCAACATCTTCGATCAATGATTCGATATTGAAACGATTCAGGTCGTCTACGATAGACTTTATCCTCACATGGGAATTAATTTTTTCCAGCATCCTTCTGGCCGCTATCGCCTTGGGTAATCCTGCTGCAACGTCGGCTTCTGTATATAGCGACTGTCGCTGCAAATTGCTCAGCTCCACGATGTCCCTGTCGGCCAATGATATCTGCCCCACTCCCATCCGCACCAACATCTCGGCAGCCGCCGAGCCTAATCCGCCGCACCCCAGTACCAACACATGGCTCGTGCTGATTCGCCTCTGACCCTCCTGGCCGATGTCGCGAAGCGATATTTGCCGCGCGTAACGACTTCCCCGTGAGTCATCGGATTCACTTAAATTAATTCCGCTCATAAATCAATTTACCGTTAAAAATTGTCAACGCCACCCTCGTCTTCAATAACTCGTCGGGTTCGATGTTAAACAAATTGTTGGACAGTACCACGATGTCTGCACATTTACCGATCTCCAGAGTACCTTTTTGATGTTCCATGAATTCAGCGTACGCCCCTCCGATCGTGTAACAATAGATTGCATCGACGAGCGTGATCCGCTCATTCAGGTTCCATTGCGATTTAAACTCTCCGCCCTCTGTCATTCTTGTCGTGGCAGCATAGAGTGTGAGCATCGGATTAAACGACGCCACCGGCCAATCGGTGCCGAAAGCCACGTTGACACCGAGGTTAATAAACGAGTTCCACAAAAAGAGACAATCCAATCGATCTCTCCCGATACGATTTTCTGCCCAGCTGATGTCGTCTAAATATTGAGCGGGTTGCAGCGATGCCACGATCCCCAATTTAGCGAAACGAGATAGATCAGCGGGCCGTATAATCTGTGCATGTTCGATGCGATGGCGCCTGTTGCGGGCTGGATTGTGGTCGATCGCCTGCTCATAAGCGTTCAGAACCATATGATTTGCCTGGTCGCCGATGGCGTGGACTGCGCATTGCAGCCCCAGTTGATCGGCTGCGGTGACAAGTTTGGTCAGTTGCGCTTGTGAATAGATGGCCAATCCCCTGGTCGATGGCTCGTCAGTATAGGGATCAAACATATACGCTGAGCCAGCGCCCATGGATCCGTCAGCGAAAATTTTAACGACGCCCAGCCGTATCATATCATTGCCGAACTGCTGTTTGATCCCGATTTCTCTGAATGCATCGACGTGCGCCACAGGGCGCCATGCATTAACCCGCACCGTTAGTTCATCGCGATGTAGCAAGTCCTGGTAAACACGCAATGTCTGTGCAGTCGCATTATCCTGAATACTCGTCACGCCAAGGCTGGCAGCGTAAGACAACGCTTTACTCAGATACTCGTTTGTCTGCTCAACAGACGGTTCCGGTATGATGCGATTGATCAGGTCCTGAGCCGTATCGACTAAAATTCCAGTAAGTTCTCCGGTGAGCGGATCTTTCCTTATCTCTCCTCCCTCCGGAGGGATCGTATCCCTGGTGATGCCTGCCATTTTCAGGGCGAGGCTGTTAGCGAGGGCTACGTGCTCATCCGCGCGGCAGATGAAGACGGGATTTTCCGTTGAAACAGGATCGATAAGCCATCTGTCGGGAAGCCTGTGATCCACCCACAGCTCATGATTCCAGTTACCTTCCAGAATCCAATCACCCGGTTCACGGGACTTGATAAAATCGGCCAGCAGCCGTTTAAACTCATCTTTAGATTTGGCGAAGCGCAAATCCACTGAGCTGAGTGATCTGCCACCGCGTAAAAAATCCACATGTGCATCGTTGAATCCAGGCATCGCGTACCGATGCTCGAGGTCGATCTCGACAGTGCCTGTCGTTCTGTATTCTTTAACAGATTGGTTACTGCCCACGGCGATAATTTTCCCGTCTCTGCACGCGACAGCATCGACCCAAGGTGCGGATCGGTTCGCCGTATAGATCATTCCGTTCACCAAAATCAGATCAGCCTTCACTCTGTTACCCTGTTCTTCTGAATGAAATTCAAAAAACATTAAAAAAGGGATGGACTGGAAATCTGCTCATCCCTTTGTTCAGTGATGCATTCGGCCCGTGATTATTTCTTCGAGTCTGCTATCTCTTTTACGTTTTCGGCGATGCGAAACATCACGATGATTGTTTCCAGAAGGACACGCGCGAAAATCGTGTAGATAATGAATATGACCGGCGATATAATCAAAAAGAGCAATCCTTTACCAAAGGAATCTCCAAAACCGCTGACAATCAACGCCAGCGCACCAAAGGCGGCGAAGAGTATACCGATACCGTACAAGATCTTGATAATTTTCGTCGTTACAAATTCGGAAAATGAAAAATCAAACAACGTTTGAATGAAATTTGATGGTTGATCCATAATCTCCTCCCATAAAATTTTCTGGTAAAATAAAAATTAATTGAAGTAAATTCCAGTTACTGCTGCAGATAATAAAAAACCTGGTGAAATACAACGGCTATCGGAATGCATGATAGCACAGCAAACGTGAGACGATCCTAAAAAACCTGGCAACCCGGTGATGATTGTGGTATCGAAAAAATATTTGTCGACCCAGAGTCAAATGAAGATGATTCGGACATGATCCCTGATGCCTTTCCCCGTCAGGTCGCACAAGTAAACCTTTATCCGTTCTCCGGATCGTATAGATAAAAGCCCTCCGATTGCATCTCCGCGCCGGCGCTAAGATTCGATCCAGACATTTTTCTCACCGAGTTCATGTTTCAGCTTCCTTATCAATTCAGGATTGGCCTTTGTTTTGATGCGCCGCGAGCGTAATACGTATTCACCATCGTCTGGTGTGACGATGTTGATCAACACACCGCACTCACCTTTGTAATGCGTGAGTATTTCACCGACCGATCGGATGTCAGGATCGTTAACTACATCTGTTTTAAACACCAGACATAAATTCTTGCTGCATTTCTCCCACACGTCGGGTAGTTCGACGACCTCGTCGATCAAGACTTTGGCTGCGTCTTCTATGTCTTTAATCGATACCTTACCGATAAAGAAAAGCATTTTATCGTTTTCGATCTGGTTCGCATATCTCTCAAAAACAGAGGAGAACAGTATCGCTTCAATGGTGCCTGTGAAATCTTCGATCGTGATAAACGCCATCGGTTTATTCTTTCGATCATAATGTTTTTTGACGTTGATGATCATGCCGCCAAATTTAACCGTCATCCCGTCCTTGAACGAAGAGACCTCTTCCAACGTTGTATTGGAGAACATTTTAATCTCTTTTTCAAATTTTGACAGCGGGTGACCGGACAGGTAGAAACCGAGCATCTCTTTTTCACGCGCTAATATCTCCGCATCGTTCCACGTTGCTACTTCCGGCACTTTAGGCAAGACCGAGTCCATTTCTTCGTTATTGCTTTCGAATATACTGGTCTGACCGAGAGATCTGGATGCACCTAGCTTCTGGCTGTACATGGTTGCTATGTCGATGCTCTCGAGTAGCTGAGCCCGATTCTCATCGATTGAATCGAGAGCACCAGCCTGCACCAAACTTTCCAATACTTTTTTATTGACCAGGCGCAAATCGATCCGGCTGCAGAGATCGAATATGCTTCTAAAGGGACCCTCCTCATTCCTCGCGCAGATGATGGAACGAATGGCACCTCGGCCCACGTTTTTAATGGCTCCCATACCAAATCTGATACTATCGCCATTCGGCATGAATTCAACGATGCTCTCATTAACATCAGGCGGTAAAATTTCGATTCCCATTCGCTTGCACTCTTCGATGAGGATCACGACACGTTTCGTGTCCCCCATTTCGCTCGTCAGCGATGCCGCCATGAACTCCACCGGATAGTAAGCTTTCAGGTAGGCCGTTTGATAGGCTACCAGAGAATAGCTGACTGCATGAGATTTATTGAAGCCATACCCGGCAAATTTTTCTATTAAATCGAATATATCTTCTGCCAATTTTCGGGGTACATTGTTCCCGTCAGTACCCTCGAGGAAAAGTTTTCGCTGTTCAGCCATCAATTCGACTTTCTTCTTACCCATGGCCCAGCGCAAAATATCGGCTTTGCCCATTGAAAATCCGGCAAGCGCGCTGGCTATCTGCATGACCTGTTCCTGATAGACGATGATACCGTACGTTTCCCTGAGCAAAGGCTCCAATGCGGGATGAGGATAATCGAACTCTTTCAATCCATGCTTCCGCTGAATGAAATCATCGATGTAATTCATGGGACCCGGCCGGTAGAGCGCGTTCATAGCGACAAGGTCCTCGAGCTTTCGCGGCTTAAGCTTTTTCAAATATTCGCGCATGGGCGGACTTTCAAACTGAAACACGCCCACCGTTTCACCGTTCACGAAGATATCATATGTTTTCTGATCATTTAACGGGAGTTTGTCAATATCGATCTCGATTCCCTTCTGGGACAACGACTTGAGCGTGTGTTGAATGACCGTCAATGTTCGTAATCCCAAAAAATCCATTTTCAGGACGCCGATATCCTCGAGCGATGTCATGTCATATTCCGTGGTTACGTCACCCTGACTCGATCTGAATAACGGAGTAAAATTTGTAAGCACCTCCGGTGTGATGATCACTCCTGCGGCGTGTGTTGATGCATGTCGCGCCAGCCCTTCCAGGATTTTTGAGACTTCGATCAGCTTCTTGTAGGTTTCTTCCTTTGCCGTTAACTCCCGCAATTCGGCAACCTGTTCCAGTGCTTTGTCGATCGTCATGCCCGCGGTTGAGGGAATCATCTTTGCTATTTTATCCACTTCGCCATAGGGTATTTTCAATACGCGACCCACATCCCTGATCACCGCCCGGGCTGCCATGGTACCAAAGGTTATAATCTGCGTTACATTGTCTTCACCGTATTTGTCTCTGACATATTTAATCACTTCCTCACGACGCTCATAACAAAAATCGATATCAATGTCCGGCATGCTCACCCGTTCAGGGTTTAAGAATCGTTCGAAGAGCAAGGTATAATGTAAAGGATTGACGTTGGTGATACCTAATGAATACGATACGAGACTGCCGGCGGCCGAACCCCGTCCTGGTCCTACCGGAATCCCCTGATTCTTCGCGTAATCAATAAAGTCCTTGACAATCAGAAAGTAACCGGTATACTTCATCTCCTTAATGATATCCAGTTCATAATGCAATCGTTCCAAAGTCGCCTCATCGGCCTCAGGAAGTTTCTTGCGTAATCCTTGCTCGGCCATTAACTGCAAATACTCATCCAGGCTGATGTCGCCATATTCGTCAGGGATTGAGTAACCAGGCAGGTGCGGCGTTTTCAAGTCCAGTTCAATATGGCACTTCTCTGCGATTTTAACGGTGTTCGAAATAGCTTCGGGGAAATCGGAGAACAATTCAGCCATCTCAGCGGCTGATTTAAAATAGAGTTGATCGGTGGTCATACGCATTCTATTTGGATCATCAAAGTCCTTCCCTGTTTGCAGACATACCAGAATGTCATGAGCCTCCATATGCGTTTGTTTGATGTAATGGATATCATTGGTAGCAACGTAGGGTACGTGGTACTTACTATTGATTTCGACTATGCGATTCAACACGATTTTTTCTTCAGGGATTTTATGATCCTGGAGTTCCAGGTAGAAATCATCCCCAAATATATCGAGATACTCCTCAATCGCTTTCTCAGCACGATCGAAATTTTCCCGCAACAGCATCCTGGGTATTTCACCTTTTAAACATGCGGACAGCGCAATCAATCCATGATGATACTGTCGTAAAAGCTCCTTATCGATACGAGGTTTATAGTAAAATCCCTCCAGGTAACCAGCCGATACCAGCTTCATTAAATTTCTATAACCGTCGTAATCTTTGGATAGAAGAATCAGATGGTAAGATGTATCTTCATCGGAATTTTTTGAAACGGATTTAGTAAATCTGCTCTCTGGTGCGATGTAAATCTCCACGCCGATGATCGGTTTGACATTTTTTTCAGTCGCTCTCTTATAAAACTCAATTGCGCCGAACATATTGCCATGGTCTGTCATTGCTATGGCATTCATTTTCTGTTCGACGCATTGATCGATTAAATCATCTATTTTACAAGCACCATCGAGAAGACTATAATGTGTATGATTGTGTAGATGCACGAATTCTGACATAATAGATTAACCATCGGAATGTGAATGAAATATTTCGAAAGGATAACGTGCTCTATGGATTGAACGATTATAGTCCGTTGTAATAATATCTGGCTTTTGAATAATATTCGCTGTTCTCATGAAACGCGAAAAACCATGAAAGCTCTCTCTTCGCGAGCGTGTTCTGCCCCATTTTCATGTTGGCGAGCGCCATCATAATCTGAGCATCGTCCCATTTATCCGTTGCATCGTAAGAGTATACTTTCTGAAATTCGACTATAGCCTGTGCATATCTACCGCGGGCAAATTCACACTCACCGATCCAATATTGACAGTTATCCGAGAGTTTGTTATTTGGATATTGTTCCAGAAGCCGTTTAAATGCATTGATGCTTTGACTGTACTGTCGATTATTGAAATAGTTCAATGCGGTATCATAGCGCCCCTGAAAACCTGACACATTATCGAATTCATCGTTTAGTTCAATCGTGGTCTCTCCGGCTTCGGGATTAGTATAGGTAGCATAATTACTCCCTCCTCCCGGGTAATAACCGGTGTCCTCTAATTGAGCGATCTGCTGATCATACTCCCTGATCGCCTGGTTCAAACTGAGAATTTCATTGTCCTTTGTTTCGGCGATCTGCTCCAAACGTTTAACTTCAGTATTCAGTTCGGTTATTGTCACCTGTCCCATCATCTCCGTCGAACTTCCGCCGTCATCTGTCTCGAACAGCAATTTTTGCAGTTCATCCTCACCTGAACTCGACGACACATCCGCATATGAATCACTGCCAGTTTCCGCGATGTCATCTTCACTTAAATTTAGTAAACTGAACAGATCAGCCAGATCCTGATCTTCACTCGTGGTCGTCTGGTCGCCTTCTCCCAACAGGATCGATTCCGATGTCTTCTGCTCTTTGCTGTCGTCTTTAGATATTTCGTTATCAGCCGACTCGAGTAAATTCATAAACTCATCGTCCGTCATCTCCTCTGTACTCGAATCTCCTGCACCGGTATCCACTAACTGCTCATCGAGGTTAACTCTGGGCGCGTTGCTTACGCACAGCATAAAGAATCCTATAACCACGATGATGATGGATATAATCGATGATTTCAATAGTGTTTTGCTGTCACTCATCACTTATCTCCTTCTTAACACATCAAATTAAAGATAATAAATTTTATATAATTTTCATAGTAAAATTTTAAAATTATATCAAGTGTAATGAAATACACTGACCATGCCGGGCAAAATAATTTCATCGGCCGCTGTAGCCATTATGACAATCCCCGTGCCTCTCTGATCAATTCAACTGCCCCTTCCAATTGCGCCTCTGAAATGACCTCTCCCCCCATTAATTTGGCGACCTCAAACGCCTGTTCATCTGGCTGTAATTTCCTGATTCTGGTAAACGACTGGTCATTGTCAGTGAATTTTTCTACGACAAAATGATGGTCTGCCATACTCGCGATCTGAGGCAGATGCGTAATACAAATAATTTGATGCGTCCTCGCCAGTTTCCGCAACCGCCTTCCGACCGCCTGAGCTATCCTTCCGGATACACCGTTATCTATTTCATCAAAAATCAATACCGGTACCCTGTCCGCCTGTGCCAGAGCCGATTTGATAGACAGCATGACCCTGGATATTTCTCCGCCCGAAGCAACTTTGACGAGCGGTTTTAAATCTTCTCCCGTATTGGCTGAAATGAGAAATTCGATCTGATCCATACCCAGATGATTCGCCCGAAAGCACTTCTTTTCCAACACGACGATCCCATCGTCATCTTCCACTGCATCGATCGACACCTTAAATCGTGCGGCCGGCATCCCTAATTCATGCAAAACATCGGTTACAACGCGCTCTAATTCAGATGCGACCTCCCTCCTCTGCCTCGATAACCGTTCACATAACAGAGAAAATTTTGATCGCTGATCTGATACCTCTCGTCTGAGTCGCTCCATTTCCGTATCAAGATTATCTATTTGGCCCAGCTCCTTAACCAATCGATCACGATGCATTAATACATCGTGTATCGAAGCACCAAATTTCTTCTTCAAGCGCGAAAATTGAACCAAACGTTCACGAATTTCCTCCAATCGAGCTGGATTAAATTCGACCGATGCGTTATAACTCTGCAAAAACTTTGCCAACTCATCAATGGTGATCCTTGAAGTCGCAATATCTGTTATAAAATCACCAAATTTAGCATCGATTTGCTTCAGTTCGGTTAACGTATCATGGGCTTCGGAAATAATCTCGAATGCGGAGCCATCCATGCCGTATAACTTCTCATACAGTGTATTGGTCGCTTCAAACAGTTTCTCACTATGTGTTAAAATTTTCTCGTCCTGAATTAACTCCTCTTCTTCACCGGGTTGAGGATTTATCGCATTGATCTCACGCAGTTGAAATTGATACAATTCTTTTTTTTCTCGAAGCGATTGCTCCTTTTGCACTAAATCTTGCAGCTCATGCTCATATTTCATGAGGTCGCGATGACTTTCGGCGACCTCATGCAATAAATCGGCGTAATGACCATAATCATCCAGATATTGAATGTGATATCGTCCGTTTAATAACGCCTGATGGTCATGTTGTCCGTGTAAATCGACTAAAAGATCTCCGATCTCGGTTAAGACATTGACCGTTACCGGCGTATCATTGACAAATGCCCTGTTGCGTCCCGATTGATGCACCTCTTTCCTTAAGATGACCGTTTTGTCCGGAATCAAATCGATCTCGTTCTGCAGTAAAATATCATCGATCTCTGAGATGTGGCCATACGAGAACATGCCCTCTATGATCGCCTTCTGACTACCCTTTCTCAGTACATCGCCATCGACCTTCTCGCCCAGAGTCGATCCGAGCGCGCCGATGAGTATCGATTTCCCGGCTCCTGTCTCACCGGTTATAATATTCAGACCGTCGCAAAAATCGACATCAATACGGTCTATCAGAGCAAATTTTTCGACTTGTAACGTTTTTAGCATATCTCATTCATGAATTAAGGGTTAATGTATCCATGTCCGTTGTCTTCACTTTCCGCCCTTTCAAAACACTGATCCCTGTCAATAATAAAAACGGTAGGATGGGCACCCTGAACCTCGATGCTCCTATGGGACCGGTTACCAGCGCAAAGTATAAGATCATCAATAGTAAGAACAGTTCATATATGCTTTTAAAATGACACCTTCTCAAATTTATGATGAACAGAATAAACAGTATGAACAGTATGCTGTTTACGATGAACATCACGCTTAAATACAATACGATCGACACCGGCATCGTCTTTATGTAATGGTAGATGCCGGAGTATCCCTTCTCATGATATAATTTCATCAAACTGGTCGTCTGATCGATTTGCAGATAATGATAGATCTCAAACCGACCCGGATCCAGAAAAAAATTGAACATCCCTTTGATATGATATATTCCATATTCAACAGGATGTTGCTTGATAATACGAATTGCCTCATCTTGTATCCGGTCATAGAAGGCCTTGTAATTATCACCTCTTCCCGCTTCCGTTTCAATTTGGGCGATACGTTCGTTCGCCTCGTCTGATCCGTATTTTTTAGTGAGCAGATATCGTACATTATAATTCAATAAATTGTGCATCTTAATTGAAGAGTAGTGATAAACACCGGTCGCCCGATAATTTCGATAACTCCATAAACCAATCGCGACAAGTGCGATCAACGAATACGCTACGAGATGACGCGACTTTTTACCAGCGAGAACCAGATGAAAAACAAGATTCAAGATCCATACATACAAAAGAACCGGTTTGGTAAGAACCGCTAATGCCAGTATCATATTGTAAACGATTAATAATTTACTCGACCTCACCAATTCAAATTTAAATAGCAGATAAAATGAGGCAAGCAATAAAAATTGAAGTACAATTTCCGTCATAACGATGGTGCTGAAGATCCACTGCGACGGATAAAATAGATATACCGCGATGACGGGATAACTATAACGCTTGCCTGTATTTCGCAGCATCAAAATTTTGAGCAGCAAATAGGCGTTGATAAAAACCAGGAACGTTTGAAAGAACAAAACATAGCGAATGGAATGAGTAAGTTTCAAAAAGATTATCAGAATCAGCGGATAGAAAGGAGTACGCCTCGTAAATAGATCGTAGTCGATCTCTTGATCCAGGTCACCGCAATAAAACAGACCATGATCGATCGTGTTTTCAGCGCACTTTATATACTCCTGCGCGTCTCCTACAGTAGATATTTGAAGATTGTTACACACGTTCACATAATTTAGTGCATAAACTATGAGAGCGATGAAGATGATGATAATCAGCGGAAAATTCGACTTTTTCGACATCATTCTCTGATAACCGCTACCTTACCTACCTTTGAGTCTCCTGTTTCTTCGCTGTAAATTAAATACAGATAAATTCCACTTGACACGAGATCACCCGAATCATTCCTCCCGTCCCATTGATAAAATCCCTGAACCTCATCTTTAGGAATATGGCGTACCAGCATACCTTCTGGTGATAAAATTTTGATGGTTACATTATTCGCAAGTTTGTAGATCGTAAAATCAGCACCTTCTCTAAGTATATACGGGTTTGGGCCCGCCGTCACGTTATCAAGATTAATCTGGGCTTTGGCATAGGGAGTTTCCAGGCAAGACAGGCCGCTGGTGGTTCCGATATAGACCTTCCCCGTGTTTTCATCGAACGCAATCGAGGTGACATTAGCGCCGACTAACGGGCTGTTCTCAGTAGTATAGTGCGTGTAGGTATAATTGTCATCAGCTAAAACGCTTACCCCTGATACCGTTCCAAACCATTTATTATTGCGAACGTCGACAGTGATCGATTGAATGTTATCATGAATGACACCTCCCTTATCGTATACCACACCCGCCTGCCAATAATTCAACCCCTGATTGGTCCCCAACCACATAACACCGTCCAAATCTTCAGCCAGACAGCGCACATCGTTGTTAACCAGCCCATCGCTCGTCGTCAACGTCCCTGTTAAATCGTCATCACTCTTATCGAATAATGTATTGTTATGATCGATCACCGTAATTCCACTTCTGGATCCGACCCACATCCTGTTGTAACGGTCCACGGTGATCCCATAGAGTTCCTTAGCCGTATTGGTTCTCACGCCGTCCGCTGTGGAGAAGTATTGCCATCTACCGTCGGGTGTCACGACCGCTACCACGTTTCCGTCTGACGCGCCGTAAACCGTAAACCAGACGTTATTGTTCCTGTCAACCGTCGTATTGGTCACAGGGATGTAGTCAGGAGCGTTATCGATTCCGCTCAAATATCCGCTTGAATAGACTGTCATGCTGTCCTGTGAATCGATTTTTACAGCGCCGGAACCCCAGTTGGCAAACCACTTATTGTTATCATCATCGACATCCACGGCCCAGAAATCATTGTAACTGAACGGGTAATTATCAGTCGTGTAAATGCTCCAAATTTCCCCGTCAAAACGGGAGATGCCGTCTGAAGTAGAACAGCACCATAAAACTCCATCCTCATCCACGACGAGACTCTTGAAATTATTCCCAGCGGGTCCGGGCGGGGTCATATGTACCCATGAGGTGGAATCATGATGACAAAATGAAAATCCCTGACTGTATTTTGTCTTCGCACGGCCTACCCAGACATCACCCTGTTCCGTGATGAAAATCGACGTGATGTCACGAAACGGGCTGCCTATCCGAATCCATTGGTCATCAGCGCGTAAGCGATAAACGCCAGCGCTTGTGCCCGCATACAACGTGTCGTTATGTGTGGCTAATGAGTAGATATCACGGTTTTGGGCAACCGTAAGACCATTGTTTACCGTGGCCCATGTGTTACCATCGAAACGACTGATCCCTTCATCCGTACCCGCATAGATGTGCCCGTCGTTCATAACGATTGCGCGTACTTTCTTACTGATGATTCCCGAATTCGTCGGAGTATAATTAGTCCAGCTTTCCGGTGCCAGAAGATTCACCTTATCAAGGTTCGATTTGGCGATACCAAAATCAGTGCCCACCCAGATGTCTTTGCCGTATAAATATAAATTGGTAACCGGTATCTCTACCTGAAACCCCACTCCCAAATTTTTATACGTTTCTTTCACTTCTTTTCTTGCGATATCATACAGACTGACACCGATATCGAGAGCAACAAACAACGAGTCACCGTAAAATTTAAAATCATAAATCACTCGCCCGACGTAATCATCGACCGAACTCCATGTCCCCGCCTCGACGTTGAAAACATCTATTTCACCGCCTGTGTGCCCGAACCATATATTTCCGTGACTATCCACAGCCAATGTCTTGACATCGTTAGATGACAGACCGCTGGTGTTCGTGTATCCCTGAAACGTACTGTCAGCCAGTCGATACGCGAATACTCCGCCGTTCGTTGCACACCACAAGGTGTTTTGATATAGATCGATATCACGGATATCGCTTTTATTGGTGTACGTGGTCCAATCGCCAATATCACCAAATAACGAACGAGTAAACAAAATTGTTAATAGTAAACAAAATACAGCATGTCTTTTCATAATAGCCTGTCTTTATATTGTTCCATGACCACATCGAACTTTTCTTCAGGATCGATTTTCATTTGATAGGAATGCCAATAGAGCTGCATTCGACACTATTTGCGGACAATCCGGATGTCGTATCCGGATCGACCTCTATGCCGGGACGGTGCAAGAAGGAATACGGATAAAGCATGATTCCTAATAATAAACAATATAAATATAAATTAGTTTCAAGTCAAGCAAAAATTAAAAGGATGACTGTAGTTAAGTTATTGAGAATAAATAAATTCATATGATAATTGAGGGGGTGAAATATCGATGGGGTGGGAATGCTGATTCGCTTTTTTGCGGCCTGGTTGGGACTAATATTGTTATTGCTGTCATTGCGATCCCGCAAAGCGGGAGAAGCAATCCCATCATCCGATGGGATAGCCGTCCTGTCGTTCCGTGAGCGCATATACAATCACGACATTCCATGTAACACAATAGCAGCGACTATCACTGTCATTGCGATTTTGCCAAGCAGAAGAAGCAATCCCATCTTCTGATGGGATAGCCATCATGTCGTTCCGTGAGCGCATATGCTTCCACGACATTCGACGTAACGCTATGAAAGATGAATCCTGATAAGAACAATGATCTATTTAAAACCTTCACCATCGCATCAGGTGCATTCG
>JAFGOE010000106.1 GCA_016926625.1 Candidatus Zhuqueibacterota bacterium | reverse complement strand
GCCTATATCATATACACCATTAGGTGTAAATATTCCTTCAGTAATCACGATTCATGATTTGGGATTCTATCACTATCCGGAAAATTATACAACACTACGGCAGTGGTTCCTGGAGAAGATGATAAAAAACTCAGCGGAAAAGGCTGAGAAGATAATAGCCGTATCAGAATTTACAAAGAAAGATATCATCGAAACACTTGGAATTGAAAACGAAAAAATTAGAGTTATTCATGAAGGTATTGATGTAAATAAATTTAGTGATGAATTCGATGATGGTATTCTATCTAAATTTGAACAATCGATGAATTCTTTTTCACCTTTTATTTTATCTGTCGGACATTTGGAACCCAGGAAAAATTATGTGCGACTCATACAGGCTTATGAATTGTTGAAAAGGAAATATAAAATAAAACATAAATTAGTGATTGTAGGCCAAAAAAATTGGAAATTTCAGAAAATTTATGAAGAAGTCGATAAATTAAAATTGAGATCTGATGTTGTCTTTACTAATTTTGTCGATATTAAACACCTCGTATTTTTGTACCAGAGGGCTGATTTATTTGTAACCGCCTCCACTTACGAAGGATTTGGATTTACACCGCTGGAGAGTATGGCCGCAGGAACGCCTGTAGCCGTTTCAAATTGTACTTCTCTACCAGAAATCGTCGGTGATGCTGCATTGCTTTTCAATCCATTTGATCCGGATGATATCGCGGAAAAGATGTATACTATACTAATGGATGAAAATACACGGACGCGACTGGTTAAAAAAGGCAAAGAAAATATAAATCGCTTTTCCTGGAATAGATGTTGCGAAGAGACTGTTAAGTTATATGACGAAGTCTTGGATGAGATAGGATGAGCGTTAAAAAAATAAAGATATTGAGAATACAGTCACGTATATGTATTGGTGGTCCTGCCATCCATACGGAAATTTTATCGTTGCACATGCCAAGAGATAAATATGAGACTCTGGTAGTCGGTGGCGCAGTAGAAAAATATGAAAAAAGTTCTCATGAAAAATTAATCGAAAATGATGTACGAGTAGAAATTATTCACTCTATGAAACGAAACATTTTGTTACTGAATGATATAATTTCTATCTATCAAATATACAAGATTATTAAAAAGTATGATCCTGATATCGTAGAAACACATACAGCCAAAGCTGGTGCAGTCGGTCGAATTGCAGCTGTTTTTGGCCGTGTTCCAATCATCATTCATACGTTTCACGGACATGTTTTTAATAATTATTTCAACAGATTTATCACACAGTTATTTGTTATTATTGAAAAAATGCTGGCCAGAGTCACGGATAAAATAATTGTACTAAGTGAAAGTCAGTATGTTGATATCGTGAAGAAGTACAGAATTGCACCTGAAAATAAGGTGCAGGTCGTTCATCTGGGACTCGATTTGGAATTATATAAAAATTGTCAGCCTTCTAATGAATTAAAAAAAGAGCTTGGATTGAATTCCGACGACGTTATTATAGCCAGCATCGGACGTCTGGTGCCGATTAAAAATAATAAAATGTTGATCGATGTGGTCACTGTGCTCCGTGATAGAAACAAAAAATATCATCTTTGTTTCATGGGTGACGGTGACTTGAGATCAGAATTGGAGATGATAAGCGACAGGAGTTGCACCCATTTCCTCGGATGGAGGACTGATTTGCAAAACATATATTCGGGAGTAGATCTTGTCGCATTGACATCACTCAATGAAGGCACTCCGATTGCGATAATCGAAGCGATGGCAGCAGGCGTACCGGTGGTGTGTACAAATGTTGGGGGTGTGAGTGATATCGTTACGGACGAAGAAACAGGATTTCTTGTCGATTCAAACGATGTATCTACAATGTGCGCAAAAATAAATTTATTAATGGAAGATATCCAACTAAAAAATAAAATGACGACAAAGGCTCGAAAAGATGTGCTGGCAAAATTCTCGTATCAACGATTGATAAAGGATATGGAACTTCTTTATGATGAATTACTACAATAATAGATTGTTTTCGATTCGAATTGGAATTGAAGCTTATGTTTTACAATTAATATGGAGCTGATCATGATATTACTTCTCGCTACGGCAATAATGGCATTTGCGGTCGCCGTTTGTATGACTCCATTGATCAGGAAATTAGCATCAAGATTAAATGTATATGCTAAGCCGAATCATAGAACCATTCATAAACAAGTCGTGCCATTATTAGGGGGGATATCTATATTTGCAGCGTATCTGCTTAGTTTTTCGCTGCTCATCGCGTTTGCTCCGTCATCACTGGATGCGTTAATCGAAGAGAGTATCGTATTTCTTGGTGCCGGTTTCCTGATACTCTTGCTCGGCATTTACGATGATATCAAAGGTGCAAATAGCACCCAAAAATTAACGACACAAATTATCGCCGCCACCCTTGTGATTATATCGGGCTATAAAGTATCCGCTGTGATCCTGCCTGTAGGTGGAATTATATCTCTCGGGATCTTTAGTGTGCCCGTGACGCTGCTCTGGATCGTGGGGATCACCAATGCCATCAATCTGATCGATGGTCTGGATGGCCTCGCGGCCGGTATCAGTATGGGTGCAGCACTCATCATGCTGGCGGTTTCACTCTATTTCGGTAACATCGCTTCTGCTTTTCCGGCAGCCATTCTGGCGAGCTCCCTGGCGGCTTTCTTGTTGTTTAATTTCAATCCTGCTAAGATATTTCTGGGCGATTCCGGAAGTCTGTTTATCGGATTCATGTTGGGCTGCTTCTCCATCAACGGAACGTTCCGGGAGTCCTCGGCTGTTGCAATGCTGATTCCGATGATCGTACTCGGAATTCCTATCACCGATACCATCCTGGCGGTGATCAGGCGACTACGGAAAGGGGTTCACCCGTTCCACGCCGACCGGGAACATATACACCATCGATTATTGAATCTGGGACTGAGCCATCGTAAGGTCGTTTTATTAATCTATGCGATCAGCTTGTCGTGGGGGCTCATCGCCATGTTGATTTTTATTTCGTCGAGTCCGTTCATGTTGTTATTGTTAATTCCAATAGCTGGCACCATACTGTACGGTTTGAGGCGACTCGGATTTACGCAATATTTCAGACTGGGTCATAATCCATTGGAAATTAAATAATTTTATGATCAAGACGTTAACGATTAGTTTGTTCATCATTATAGGATTGTTTCAACCTGTATTTGGTTTCGCCTCCTTATCCGTGCTGGAGTCGGATGATTCCCATCTCGTGATACGTGTGGCTGATATCGACTTATCGTTCCGTGAGATGATAATCGACGGTGAGATCTGTCAACAGATTCAACCTGCCGACGATATGGGACTTACATCCTTGCCTGGTCAGCCTCAACTGCCGTTTTTTTCGGTGAATATCTTAATCCCCGGATCTGAACTACCTGAGTTACGCGTCATTGAAAAAAGCTCTGTTAGCACATATCATGCACTAATTGCTCCTGCACCGGCTATCGATCTGCACGATACGAAAGAGGGCGGTTACCTAAACCATACCTATCGTCTGGATCCGATTGCATACAACCAGGATCGGTTTACGCCGGAAAATATCTATCGACTCTCACAAATCATGACTGTCCGATCCAAACGGATGGCTACACTTTACATCTACCCGGTAAGCTATAATCCGGTTAAACAGGAGTTGGCCTGGTACGATCATCTGACTATTGAACTCACCTATCGTGACAATCAATCTAACTTTCTGCCGATCTCCTCGACTCATGTCGATCCGTTCGATCCCTATGTCAAAAAAATAATCGCCAATCCGAATAAGATTTCATCATCAATCTATACCGATCGATCACTGGAAAAAGTGAGTACCACCTGGCGAACGACGGATCAGCCCTGGTATAAGATGAAGATAGCAGAAGATGGCCTGTTCCGACTTCATAGTGATTATTTGGAAAATTTTAATGTTCCTTTGCAGTTGCATGATCCTGCTAACATCTCCATCTACAACAAAGGCGCAGAGATACCAATATACATAAGCGGTGAAGCTGATGGCTATTTCGATGAAACCGATTACATCGAATTTTATGCGACGATGAATTACGGCGATACCACCTATTATGATGCGGTCACCGATACCAACGTGTTTTGGCTTACCTTCGGGGAAACTGCTGGACTGCGATTTGAAGAAAGGTCGGTCCTTTCCGGTGAATTCGCGGAGATGGCAACGTATCGTCATTCGATGCACCTGGAAAACAATTCAAAATATTATAGTGGCGATGTGGCATTACAGATAGTCGCTACCGAAACCAGCCCCGGTGAAGGCTGGTACTGGGATATGTTCTATAAGAATGATGTTCGAAATTACATCATCGACTTACCGAATATTGATCTCAACGCTTCAGAATTATGTACATTGGAAGTACGGTTACGCGGCACTACGAATGATTCGATCGAACCGGATCACCATGCTATTTTTTCCTTGAATAATGAGTACATCGATGAAATTAAGTTTGACGGACGAAGTACAGTAACTCACAAGATTCCTGTTAAACATGTTGATTTATCCCCTCATAATACATTCAATATTAAGTCCAGCGATACCGGGGCCAGTTTAAATGCATTCTATCTGGATTGGATAAAAATTCAATATTTTTCAAATTTTGATTACAAAGATACTGACATATTATTTGAATGCGATTCGACTGGCGACAAGCAGATATCATTATGGAACTCACGAGGCTCTAATCCCAGCATATTCAATCTGACTGAGAATTATTTATATAAAGATTATGATTCAGACAGGATCCAACGATGGATAATCAATGCAGAGTCGGCTGGTTTCAATGACGGTAATTTTGCCAGGATTTATGCCAATGGGAATGCAATTTTAGCGAACGGAAAACGAGGGATTAATGTTGCTACGTTCGACATGACAAATGATCAATTTTTAGAGAATAAACATTTTGACACCTTTTCCTCACAAGAACAAGCAGATAGCCTTGCTGCATACATAAAAAGTCAGGACACGACTAAAATTATTATTTTAGCGATTAAAGATGAGGGAAGCTATGCCCTCACGGATAGTGCTAAATCTGCAATTCGTTCTATTGGTAGTTCTCAGATTGACCAGCTTCAGTATCGTGATTCCTGGGTCATTATTGGACGAAGGAATGCAATACCAGGAACTGTTCCTGAAAAGTTAATGCCACAATATGGTGGTCCCGCTGTCGTTTCGGATACAGTATACACAAGTAACAATGAGAGCTTTCATATTCGTTTCGCGGATCATTTTAAGAAAGGAGATCGTTACCTGATCTCCGCTATCGACTCCGTCAGGACACCTGCAAGTTTCATCGTGACCGAGAACGCCAATCTGACCGATGAGAGCAACAGGGCTGATTACATCATGATCTATCATCCGGCATTTAGAGAAGTCACCCAAAGAGTCAGTGATTTCTGGACGGATCAGGGATTAAGGACGATGATCGTGGATGTCGAGGATATTTACGACGAGTTCAATTATGGGGTAAAAAATCCGATCGCTTTAAAAAATTTTCTACAGTACGCCTATCGGAACTGGACGCCGCCGGCGCCGACCTATGTTCTGCTGATTGGTGATGCCAGTTGGGATCCGAAGATGAATTCTGAGACGAGTATGAAAAAGGACTTCATCCCTGCGTACGGTAATCCGGTGAGCGATCACTGGTTCGTGTGTCTCGACGGTGAGGACGATATGCTGGCTGACATGTTCATCGGACGCCTGCCCATTGAATCAGTGGAACAGGGATTGAATTACATCGACAAAATGAAGACATATGTGAATTTGCCATCTGCAGCGTGGAAAAAACATATGTTGTTTATCAACGGTGGCTTCGATGACACCGAACAAGCAGTATTCGGAGCACAAACGGATCGTATCGTGTCCGAGTATATAACACCCCCACCGGCGAGCATCGTTCCTAATATAATCTCCAAAGAATTAGATGGTCTCTATGAGGGAGAAAAACGAGAGGATATTACCAGGGGCATCAATGATGGGCAATTATGGGTTAACTTCATCGGCCATGGCGGCAGCGGCACCTGGGAGCTGATGTTCCATGACGAACAGGTCTTTCAGTTGCAAAATAAAGTTAAGATGCCTTTTGTGACGAGCCTGACCTGTCACACCGGGCGATTCGCTAATCCCGAGATTACCAATTTCGGAGAGAACTTTGTCCTTATACCCGGAAACGGCGCCATCGGATTTATGGGATCATCGGGTTGGGGATTTGTAGCCGAGGATGAGCAGTTCGCCCGGCGCCTGTTCAAGTCGGTTTTCGTCGATACGGTACAGGGATTCGGAGCGGCTATCACCTTGGCTAAACTTAAGCTGTGGACCGAATCGGGACAGAGCGTTTCTACCAGGAGTGTGGTCTATCAATATTCGCTATTAGGAGATCCTGCGCTGAATCTAACTCTGCCTGATAAGCCGGATATCGTAGCGGATCAGAGCAGCTTGACGTGGGACGTGGATAACCCGGTTGAAAGCGACTCGACCTTATCGTTTGATGTTTCTCTTTATAATTATGGACTGGCGACTGCGGATAGTGTCAGGTTTTCAATAGTTGATAGGACCGAAGGGTCTGAGAACGAAATTTACAATGATCTCCTGCCACCTATCGGTTTCAGGCAGGATACTGAAGTGGATTGGTCCTTGAAGGGTATGGCGGGACAGCACCAACTCATGGTGTCGGCTGATCCTGTCGATGAGATTACCGAATTCGATGAGACGAATAATAGTGCTACCTTCCCAATCACTGTCGGTTCATCACGAATATTTATCTCAAGACCTGTCGAAAATGCGCTAATTTCAACTGACCAGCCTGTTTTGCAAATTTATCATCCTGAAGAAGTTGATTCTAAAGATCATTTGTATCTATTTGAAGTGGATACATCAGCGACTTTCAATAGCTCTCAAGCGTTACGATCGAATCCAGTCGAGCAGGGATTAATAATTACGAAATGGGAAACACCATCGTTGAGCATGGATCAGGTGTATCATTGGCGATGCCGTATCAATGAGGAGGAAGCTAGCTGGATTTACTCATCGTTTAAGACAAATGATAGCAGGGGTTGGCTGCAATCGTCTTCTATGGAAATGAATAACAATGTTCGGATGAATATTGCCCATGATAAACAATCGTATAAACTGGAAAATAAAAGGACTCTTTTTCATGTAGAATCATCCGGATTAAATGATCTGAATATGGCTGTTCTTTTTGTCGATAATATGGCGGTCTCTGAAATAAAACGTGGATTTAACATGGCTGTCTGTGATCGATTCGGTAATTTTATTGAAGCAAACCATTTTGATACATATGGAAATCAGGAACACGTCGATGCGATGATAAATTTTATTAACGATGTTCCATTCGGCTATTATGTCCTCGCTGGCATCAAAGATACCGGAGCTCGGTTTTTAAATGAAGAATCTTACCAGGTTTTAGAAAGCATCGGAAGCCAATATTGCCGTGATGTGGGATTCAGGGATGCCTGGGCCATTATCGGGAGGAAGGGGGCATCGGTCGGGTCGGTGCCGGAGAAGCATGTGAAGCGTTATGAGGGGACGGCTGTTCTGGACGATACGCTGGTTACCTATCATTCTTCCGGTAATATGATCTCCACGGAAATCGGCCCTTCTAACGGCTGGAACATATTGCGCTGGGAGGCTTCAGATACCTCGGATCATGCTAAGATAACCATCGATGTATTGGGTAAAAACGAACAATCCGTATGGGATACGTTGATGACTGGACTGACCAATCCAAACGGAAATTCGCTGAAGTCGATCGACCATAAAAACTATCGAAAACTCAAATTAAGAGCTAATTTCAGCACGGACAAACCATTTTATTCACCAGCATTGCACGAATGGTCCGTGGAATACGACCCGGTGAGCGATCTGGCTATATCCCAGCGTGTCGTTGAAATTGATAGTGATTCGATCATCGTGGGTCAGCGTGCGACCATCTCTGCCGAGATACACAACGTCGGTGAGGTTGCAGCGGACAGTGTGCTGGTGCGATTTTTCTATTCAAATTCCAAGATTTCAAGGACTTCTTTCGCTGACCAATATTTATACGATGTCCCGCCCGATAGTTATCGCACCGTTAGTCAATCGTGGCAGAGTACCGATATCACAGGGATGAACAGAATTTACATTGATATCGATCCTGAAGATCGCATCCTCGAGTTAAATGAGGGTAACAATACCGTCACGACTCGCGTGGATGTGGCAGCGGATACGACGACACCCCACATCGAATTGATGTTTGATGGAAAGGAGATCGTGGATGGGTCGTACGTAGCACGACAGCCGGTCATCGACATTCGCATCAGCGACGATGTACCCTTGACTGTGGCTCAGGATACGGCCATGGTATCTGTCATGTTAGATGATCAACGGATCAGTTATTTCGATAATAATCAATTAACCATCATGCCCATCTCTCCGAATCCGGAGGAAGACATTAAAGCATGGCTCAGGCTTACACCCGAATTAGAGGATGGCGAGCATACTGTACACGTATTCGTGCAAGACGGCAGCGGTAATCAGAACGCGCATCGCATTCAATTCGTCATCGAGAGCGAGTTAAGGATTATCGATGTATTGAATTATCCCAATCCTTTCAGCTATGACACAAATTTTACATATTTTCTTACGCAACCAGCCGATGATGTGACTATAAAGATTTATACTGTAGCGGGTCGGTTAATCCTCACCCTGCATCATTGTTCTGCTGATGCCGGATTCAATAAAGTGCCGTGGAGCGGTCTTGATCAGGATTATGATTCGCTCGCCAACGGTGTTTATCTCTACAAAATCATCGTACGCGCCGGTGACCAGCAAGCAGAGGTAGTCGAGAAATTGGTCGTTATGCGTTAATTTGAAAACTCAACCATGAAAAAATGCAGTGATCATGATTATCGTGATGAACATCACACCTGTCATGAGCAAAATGTGCGACATTAAACATATTACAATTCAGACATAAATTAAATACCCTTGCACTATATCTTAAAGTGCAACATCGATTATAACAGAGGAGTGTCATTATGAGAGTGTTGATTACAGGTGGAGCCGGCTTCATTGGATCTCATCTTGCAGAAGAGCTGCACAAGCGAAATCATTTTATCAATATCGTCGATAATTTATCGACGGGTCGTCTGGAAAATATCGAGCATTTGATTCACAGTCCGCGATTTAGCATTGCCGTGGAATCGATTTTAAACGAGACGGTGATGGACAGGTTAGTGAGTGAGTGCGATATCATATATCATCTGGCAGCATCGGTCGGCGTAGAACTGATCGTGAACAAACCAGTGGAAGTCATCGAGACGAACATCCTGGGCACTGAGATGGTGTTGAAGCTGGCAAACCGGTATCTTAAGAAGGTCATTATAACCTCCACATCGGAAATATACGGCAAGAGTGATAAAACGCCGTTCAAAGAGAACGATGACCGTGTGTTAGGTCCGACGACCAAGAATCGCTGGAGTTATTCGAGTTCAAAGGCCATCGATGAGTTTCTCGCACTGGCTTATCATAAACAGCGTAAATTGGAGGTCGTCATCACGCGATTGTTCAATACGGTGGGGCCCCGCCAGACGGGTCAATACGGCATGGTGCTGCCACGTTTCGTGGTACAGGCACTGAAAAGTCAGCCGCTTACCGTATATGGTGATGGTAACCAGACACGCTGTTTCGCTCATGTGAACGATGTGGTCGATGCACTGATTACTCTGGCGGAAACATCGACTGCGGTGGGACAGATCTTCAATATTGGCAACGACCAACCGATCTCAATCCTGGAGCTGGCGAAGAAGGTTAAAGAGATGACCAGCTCAAATTCAGAAATTAAATTCGTGCCTTATGATATCGCCTATGAAGAGGGCTTCGAGGATATGGCTATTCGTATCCCGGATTTGACGAAAGTAAAGGCGCTGATCGGTTACAACCCAAAATATTCGATCGATCAGATCATCAAGTCGGTCATCGATTATTTCCTCATCGAAAAGCTCGTTTATTAGTCAGTTCATCATTTTTCAACAAAATGAGAAGGGCAAACATGTTTTGCCCTTTTTTTTTATTGAAAAAGTTTGAAGAATTTTGTATAATGAGTCGGATTTTAATTGGCCTGGCGTTTGGATTAACAAGAAGGATTGAACAGATGATTCGTAGAATGGTTACTACTCTCGCGTTCTGCTTGCTACTCATGGCGTTGTTCACAAGCTCTCTCCTGGCTCAACAAAAATTCACTCTGGAAGATATCTTCCTGGATGAGAAATTCAACGGAGAGCATCTGGGTGATTTGGAATGGGTGCCCGGGCAAGACCGAATCTCCTATGTTAAAACGGATAGTTTGAAAACGTTGTATCTTTATGAAGTCGAACAACGAGCACATCGCAGACTGTTCGATACGGATGAGATTCCGCAATTCGAATCTCTTTCCCGAGTAAGACGGGTGGTACCGAAAAATCATTATTGGGCACCCGACGGGAACTCTATTTTATTGACGGATGGGGAAGATTTTTACATCCACACGATCGCTACCAGCATCACGGAACAACTCACTTTCGATGCGAAGGAAAAAACCTTTCCTGTCTTCTCCCCTGATGGGAAATATGTGTCGTTCATCATGGAACATAACCTGTTTATTATTGATCTGTCGAGCCGAAAGCTCATCCGGCTTACCACGGAGGGCGCTGAACATTATCTGATCGGCCGGTTCGATTGGGTGTACGAGGAGGAATTCGAAGTCCGCCAGGGCTACTTCTGGTCGCACGATTCACGAAAGATCGCTTTTTATTATATGGACGAATCTTTGGAACCCGAATTCCCGATCGTGGATTTTAGTGAAGTCCATAATACTGTGGAGACGATACGCTATCCTAAGCCAGGCGATCCCAACGCGATCGTTTGTATAGGCGTGGTAGATATCGATAATGGCACGATGACCTGGATGGATATCGGAGAGGAGACAGATATCTATATCCCGCGAATTCAGTGGTTACCCGATGGAAAACATCTTTCAATACAGCGAATGAACCGACGTCAAAATCACCTCGAACTGCTCATCGCCGATGCTGAAACAGGCGAGAGTAAAGTTATTCTGGAGGAGAAGGAGGATCATGGGTGGATCAGGGTGCATGACGATCTGATGTTTCTAAAAGATCGAAAACAGTTTATCTGGACATCGGATCGCAGTAATTTTCGTCACATCTACCTCTATGACCTTAACGGGAAAATAGTGAAACGCTTAACGAGGGGTGAATGGGATGTGAAGAGCGTCATCGGTATCGATGAGAAGAAAAAGTTCGTCTATTTCGAAGGTAGTACGGAAAGCCCATTCGAGTCTCACCTGTATAAGATCGATTTAAACGGACATGGCCTGACGCGTCTCACTCAGAGGAACGGCAACCATAATGTCATGCTCAGTGATGATCACAAATTTTATATCGATCGATATTCTGACTTCCATGTACCTACTGAAATTACATTGTATGATATCGAAGGGCGTGAGATCGCCCTTATGAATGAAAGCGCAGCATCTAAATTGACTGATTATCAATTAGTCTTACCCGAGTTTATGCGCGTTCCGACCGAGGACGGTGATTACGTTTACGCTACGATGTACAAACCAGGCGATTTCGATTCGACCCGAAAATATCCGGTGATTTTTGAAGTATACGGCGGTCCCGGCTCCAACAGCCTGTCGAAACAATGGAGAGGCACCTATTATTTATGGTATCAGTACCTCTTGCAGCAGGGGTATATCATCGTGAATCTGGACAACCGGGGCACCGGTGGTCGCGGAAGCGAATTTTCCAAACAGGTTTATCGGCGACTGGGTGAGTATGAGGTAAAAGATATGATCAACGGAGCTAAGTATTTAAGCAGTCTGCCTTACATCGATACGGATCGCCTTGGTATATGGGGCTGGAGTTACGGCGGATATGCCACCATCTTGAATCTGTTGAATGCAGCCGACTACTTCAAGGTCGGAGTGGCTGTTGCCCCGGTGACCAGTTGGTACAATTACGACAGCATCTATACGGAGCGCTACATGGACACGCCATCCAATAATTCCGATGGCTACAAAGCAGCCAGTACATTGACTTATGCTGAAAACCTGAAGGGTAAGTTACTGTTGATCCACGGCACTGCCGATGATAATGTTCATCTGGCGAATACCATGCAGCTTGCTCAGAAATTTCAGCAATTGAATAAACAATTTGACCTGATGCTATATCCGGGAAAGGAGCATAGTCTCTACGGGGTGAGATATCATCTGTTCGAGATGATCACGGGGTATTTTATGGAGAATCTGTAAAATTTCGAAAAGCTTTTAAAAAAGTTAACCACTGAGAACACAGAGCCCAGCTCTCAATGCCCCCCCCAAAAAAAGCTTGTGACACGAAGCTCACGAAGAGAACGAAGGCCACGAAGTCCAGCTCTTCGTGAGCTTCGTGTCCTTTGTGTTTCAATTCCACCTATATAAAATAAAAAAGGATTGGGGGGAGTTCCCAATCCTTTGTATTACATATTCTTTTAAATTCAATTAGGCAAGTTAGCTTCAAGGCTGAGCCAGGCGTAGTTCGTATAAATATTAATATTCCAGCAATAAATTATTCTCGAGATTTAGTGCCATTGTTTTGAAGAAAGCGTTTGGATTTTCTGCTATGTCTTTAAAGTACTTCTTTTGGTACTGTAAGTCGACTTCATCAAATAAGTTAAATAATTCCGGATGACGTAAGTACATGCTTGCGATGTAGGCCTTGTGTCTAACGACGGCCGATTCATGACACGCTACCAGTTTGTCCAAAGCCTTATTTATTTTACTGTAATTGAATTCAGGGTATTTCGTCTTCATGATGATGATGTTCAGGATAACCGATTCCGTTACGCTGCAACATCCTTTTTTACACAGCAACAGATAATTTTCTTCAGCTCTATCGAGTAACCAATCTTGGTTTTTATTTGCTGCGTTTAAATTTGCCCCCAGGCTGAGTGTTAGCGCAGCAGCAACTAACAGCACTGTTAACTTCTTCATGGTGACCTCCAACGATTAAAATCTTAGATATATATCCTCTTAGTTTTTACTTTCAACCGCTTAGGCGGCATGGAGGTTAAATATGGAAATTTTCAAAATCTGAGCCCTGATTAGAAATTTAAAGATCTTCATCCTGATTTAAAATAGAATTTGCATGTACTGGAGTGCACCTAATTTGGTATATTCATTTATCTTATGTGATTGCGATTTTCTGATTAAATTTCCTTATTTACCTTTTCTGACTATTAATACGAGACATTGTAAAAAAAAGTTACATGAAAATTCAGTTTATTTTTATTAAAAAAAAATTAACACAGATGAGAATGATTTTGATTAGGATTTACTATGGTTGGACTTTTTTTCTTGCTTTATTTTAAAATATTCATTTTCTTTCATTAATAGTATCCAGGTATTTTTCTGGATTAGTATGAGTATTCAAAACGAAATACGCGTCAATTTTTACATAAGGAGGAAAAAATGCGGCGATATATTTTTCCGTTATTCATGGTGATGATCATCGGCTTATCGTCTGGTTGTGGTGGCGATAAGGGGGAGAGATCTGAAACGATAACCAAGACACAGGAAGCCGAGCCTAATAATGACAGGATTCAGGCGATGTCGGTACTGGACGGAGGGGTGTATGAAGGTTTGATCAATGAGAAGCTCGATCAGGACTGGTACAGAATATCTGTCCCCCCGGATACGAGCTATCTGTTACGGTCAGAACTAACCGGAATTTCGGATATCAATTTAAAAATGGAGCTCTTCGACTCCGAAGCTGAATTGCTGACTGAAGTGAATAAAAATAAAGAGGGAGAAGGAGAAGTCATCACCAATTACATGCTTCAGCCTGGTGATTACTTTATCCGGGTGCGCGAATTGTGGTTGAAGAGTCAGGAGAAGAAATTTAACGATTCACTCTCCTATAATCTCACGGTACATCTGGATGAAGTAACGGCCGATGCGGAACAGGAAGCGAATAATAAGGGAATTCTAGCCACTCTACTACAGCCTGATGTTGCTATGAAAGGTTATATCAGTCCATATCAGGACATCGATTGGTATAAACTCGTTTTGCCAGAACAGGAGAATACATACATCGAAATTTCGCTCAGTGGGATCGAAAATGTCGACCTCAAATTAAAAGTCTACGATCCCATCGAAGCACTCATCAAAGAGGTCGATCACGGAGGCCGAGGAGAAGGTGAGAAGCTAACTAATCTGGGTGTTGATCAGCTAAGAGAGTTTTATTACGTCGTGGTCGAGGGTGGCCAATGGCAAACGAATGAAGATAGTGTTTATACATTGAACGTCAAATTTGTTGATGTAAGTCATAAAGTCGAATTTGAACCGAACGATCGGTCAGTCAGGGCGACGAACCTGGTTTCGGCTGATTCGATATGCGGATTCATCGACACGGGCAATGACGTCGATTGGTATCGGATCATCAAGGATGAGGAAAGGACTCAAGTAGGGAGAATCGAACTAAGCGGTGTTCCGAAAGTCGATTTAAAAATGACGATAACCAATGAATTTGAGGAGGTAATCCTGAGTGTGGATGAGCGCGGAGAAATGGAGGGGGAGGTTTTAGCCAATATCGGTTTGCATCAACGACAGAATTATTACCTAAAGATCGAATCGAATAAGAAAGGCGCCAACACGAAGGAGCAATATACATTACACCTGGCGATCGATAATTACTTTGGCGGCGAAGAATTAGAACTGAATAATGAACCGGAAGATGCGAACAGTATTGAAGTCGAACGGATGATACAGGGATACATTCATCCGGTGGGTGATATCGATTTTTATCGACTGGAGATTTCCGAACGACACCTGGGTAATCTGCAGATTTTGCTCAGCGGTATTATGAAGGTTAATACGGATATGAAATTATATGATGCGGACATGAATGAGTTAGGACATGCAGCAGCTCAAAGAGAGGAAGGGGTCGAACGCTTGATATTCGAAGGACTACCAGGTCTATATTATATTCGTGTTTACGATAACGATGGCAAGGAGAGCAATTATCGGGATAAGTATCAGTTGGCAATATTCAGACAATAGAGTTGACATGGACCATATCAAGAAAGATCAATTGAATGGATGAACCAGGAGCATCCCCAATGAGGACACAGAGTTTAATATATTTAGCTATGCTTCTTTTTTATTTAATGACATGTACACCGCAAGAGGACAAAACGATGAGGCAGGACATCAATTTAGTGAGCTCGAAAGTAAAAATCGATTTAAATAATGCAATACATCCTGTTAGCGATATGCTATTCGGGCTATTCCTTGAGGATATCAATTTTTCTGTCGATGGCGGCTTAAACGCGAACATGGTCAACAATCATTCCTTCGATGGGATCTACCTGAAAAAGGGAGGTGTCTTCACGTCGATTAAGTCGTTTTTATTTAAAAAGCCTCTTAATCCCGTCTATGATCGCTTACGATATTGGATAAGAACCGGCGATGGTCAAATTGAATCATCCAATGATCGACCCCTTTCTGCTAACCATTATTATGCAAGAGTTTGCATTAATGGTATTTTCCGTTTGGAAAATCTCGGGTACAATGGCGGTAAAGACCATAAAACGAAGTGCGCCATGGGTATTTTTGAAAATGCCGCTTATGACTTTTACGCCTATTTCAGAATCGATGATTTCAAGGGTAAAGTAACCGTCTACGCTGCCGACGAAGCTGATCAGGTAATTACCGACAAGAAAGAGATCGATACGTTCAACCATGATTGGGACGTGCATAGTCTGGTGTTAGAAGGAAAGAAAACGGCGACTGGCAAATTGGTCATCGAATTTGAAGGAACGGGAACCATGGATATCGATTTCGTGAATTTCTCCAATCAGGATTATTGGGGAAATGGTGATGCGAAATGGAGCCAGGAACATCTGAGAAAAGACATGGTAGGAAAACCTGTAATAAGAGGAACTCGTTTAACTGTTGAGTATATTCTAAATAAATTGGCACATGGTGAAAGCATTCCTGAGATATTGGAAGAATACGATGGACTTAGCAATGTAGATATTCAAGCGTGTTTGCTTTTTGTTACTAAATCTTTAGAAAATACATCGTTTATGCCTCTCGAAGAGGAGATTGTATAAATGCGACTTATCCAGACTCTGTTTCGCACAACTGGATAGAGCACATGATGAGCAAAATTTCAGTAGAAATAGATATGAGGTAAACTAAATGGCGTCGTTTGAATCAAAAGTCTCGACAATTTTTGACGAACACCCTGAATTGTCCCGGAAGATACCGGTTGTGATCAAGAGATTATTCAATGAATCTGAACCGGCATTCCATAGGCGACTCAATCAATCGTCTCAGGAT
>JAFGOE010000024.1 GCA_016926625.1 Candidatus Zhuqueibacterota bacterium | reverse complement strand
TAATGGCATTTTGTTTGGATTTAATAAGGACATCGAGGCCACACAGGCCAATCTATATGAAGTGATGGTTGACATCGGTGATCCGATCGACGTTCCGGAAGCGCCATGGGAGGCTTACTATGTGACCGAATGGGGCTTCAGTGGAGGTAAACTAGGCGGTTGGGATTTGACCTATGGTGATTTTGATGGTGACGTGAACATCGGCGGAACCGCAGCTCCTGCTGGTTGGGTAGCAGTTCGCGGTGGTATCGAGCCTTATGTCTTGAGTGCTGAAGAAGATCGTGCACTCGTTGTTACCGGAAAAATCGAATTAGTTGGCGGTGGTTTTGAAGATCTGGCCAGTCTGCGTTACGGATTGTTCTACAGTGACAGCGCTGGATCAGTCGTGCAAGATCCCGCACTGGATTCTGCCTGGGTATGGAACGGAACAGATGAAGATCATTACGGTTATCTGTTTGTCCCACCAAGTGGTTCCAACGTTGCGACCTGGAATGGCACAGCCGGAACCTGGGGTGCGATCAACAATGAAGCCTGGTGGAACATCGATGGCGCGAATAGTTGCGCGCTCGGTGAACTGCTGCAATCTCCTGCTAATGCAGTCGCCGGTCCCGGAATCTATGATTTCGCCATATCGATTTCACCGAACTCAACGGGCAATATCGTAAAAACAGTTCTGTCGAAGACAGATGGTAGTTATTATTTCGAGGTTGGCTCTGCAGTCCCTGTTGTGGCGACGACGAATATGATTAATAGTATTGCATTCGCCATCAATAATTCCACTACGACAGAGTTGAATTTGATCGAGATTATGGTTGACCGGGGACCGCATATCATCACCGACGTCAACAACGAAGATATTCATCAAGCTCTGCCAACAGTCTACTCACTGAAGCAGAACTATCCGAATCCGTTCAATCCGACGACGACGATTGAATTCAGTCTGCCTCAGAATAGTGAAGTTAAACTTGTGGTCTATGATCTTTCCGGACGTGTGGTTGCTGAATTAGCGGCAGGAAAGTTCAACGCTGGTTATCATAACATTCATTTTGACGCTGCAGATCTTGCTTCAGGTGTTTATCTAATTCGACTGAAGGCTGGAGATTATGTTGACGTTAAAAAAGCAATGTTGTTGAAATAATTTGCTGTTTTTGTAATTATTGCTTATCAGAAGATCTTTCTGGCAAGCAATCGATTTTGCTTCGAATTATGATCTAAGAAAACAGCCCCGACCACTCGGGGCTGTTTTTTTCAAGGAGAGCTAAATAAATGGTAAGTAAGAACTATAAAGCGATAATAGCGTTAATGTTATTTTTGATTTTCAATTTCCAAATAGTAAGCGATCAGCAAGCATCTGAGCTTCCTCATTTGCTAAAGCAAGGGACAGCCACACAGCTTATCGTCGATGGAAAGCCTTTTCTAATGCTGGGTGGAGAATTAGGTAATTCGTCAGCTTCTGATATGGAATATCTCAGACCCTATTGGAAAAATTTTAAGGCGATGAATCTTAATACGCTCCTTGTGCCGATCTACTGGGAATTGGTCGAGCCCGTAGAGGGGGAATATGATTTTACGCTTGTCGATAGCGTCATTATTGCAGCACGTAATAACGATATACGCCTTGTCCTTCTCTGGTTTGGAACATGGAAGAACAGTATGTCCTGTTATGCTCCTTATTGGGTAAAAACCGATCAACAGAGATTCCCCCGTGCCAGGACGAAAGAGGGGAAAGCGATTGAAATTTTATCACCTTTCCACGATGAAAGCCGTGATGCCGATACTCGTGCTTTCGCTGCGTTAATGAAACATATCCGTTCAGTCGACGGACAAGCACATACAGTCATCATGATACAGGTAGAGAACGAAATCGGCATGATCCCCGACGCCAGGGATTACAGCGAAAGCGCAAACATCGCGTTTAAGAAACAGGTTCCACCCGAGTTGATGAAGTATTTACAGCAAAATCGGGATTCCCTTATTCCTGAATTCCGTCAGATGTGGCAGCGGACAAATTTCAAATCCTCCGGCACATGGGAGGAAGTATTCGGCCAGGGTTTGCACACCGATGAAATATTCATGGCCTGGTATTTCGCTCTCTATACGAATGAGGTAGCCAGGGCGGGGAAAGATGTGTATCCTTTACCCATGTATGTAAACGCCGCACTGATCCGTCCCAATTACAAGCCCGGCCAATATCCGAGTGCAGGACCTTTACCACACCTCATGGATGTATGGCGAGCCGCTGCACCACAAATCGATTTTCTTGCACCCGATATTTATTTCAGAAGTTTTGTCGAATGGTGTGAAAAATATGATCGTTCCGGAAATCCATTGTTCATCCCTGAAGTCGGAAACAACCAGAGTCCAGCGAACGCCTTCTATGCGATCGCGAAGCATAACGCAATGGGTTATAGTCCCTTTTCCATCGAATCACTCGATCATCCGGAGTCCAATCCGCTGTCAATGGCCTATGATATCCTGAATCAGCTCGAACCGCTTATTTTGGTGAACCAGGGCAAAGAGACGATGATGGGTGTACTGCTCGATAGCACTCATCATAAAAAGCAGATAAACCTCGGCGATTATCGGTTCAGCGTGCGCCATGAATATAGTTGGGCTTATGCGCAGAAAACGGAGGGAGAGACACCACGAGTAGGCGGCATGATCATCATGCTCGCGCCCGACGAATTCCTTATCGCCGGAAGCGGTATTATCGTTACATTCGAGACACAGGTTAACGATGGATCGATCGCGGGTATTGCAAGTATTAACGAAGGTCATTTTATTAACGGAAATTGGATACCTGGCCGTCGTATGAACGGTGATCAGAGTCATCAGGGAAGACATCTGCATTTACCGGGAAGGACCTATGGTATTCAAAGAGTAAAGCTTTATTCCTTTAAATAATAAGTTGTTACGATGAAAATAAAAATTAGATCAATAGCATTTTTTTTATTAATTACAGCAACGATCCCCGTATCGGGTCAGGTAAGACTGCCGAGGCTGATCAGCGATGGCATGGTACTGCAGCGCGAGACTGAAATAAAAATATGGGGGTGGGCTCCGGCAGGAGAAGAAATCGCAATCCGTTTTATCGATTCGGTATACGGTACTACTGCAGATTCGAACGGCACATGGACTGTTTCAATACCACCATTGCATGCGGGTGGTCCCTTTGAAATGCAGATCAATGCGAGCAATTCAATCACGATTAGTGATATTTTGATCGGCGATGTCTGGCTTGGTTCGGGGCAATCGAATATGGAATTAAACATGCAGCGAGTAAGCCCACTGTACGAAGACGAAATTGCCTCTTCAGCAAATCAATTTATTCGATATTTCGAAGTTCCGGATAAGTATAATTTCAATAGTCCTCAAGACGATTTACAATCCGGTCAATGGAAGAAGGCGAATCCCGAAAACGTATTGGGGTTTTCAGCCGTATGCTATTTTTTTGGAAAGAATCTGTATGAAAAATACAATGTCCCTATCGGCTTGATTAATTCGGCTCTGGGCGGCTCAACTGCCGAATCATGGATCAGTGAGGAAGGTCTCAAAGGCTTTCCCCAGCATCATGCAGAAGCGCAGCGATTCAAAGACCGCACGCTGATTACCCAAATTCAGCAGGCTGACAGAACCAGGATTAATGCGTGGTATCGTCAGTTACGAGATAACGATGAAGGGTATAACAACCCGGGAACACCCTGGTACAGTCCGGAATACAATCCAACAGACTGGGCAAATATGCAGATACCCGGGTATTGGGCAGATGAACATCTGGGTTTTGTCAATGGTGTCGTTTGGTTTAGAAAAGAAGTAGATATCCCCGAATCGATGACAGGGAAACCGGCTCGTCTTAATCTTGGTCGAATTATCGATGCTGATTCTACTTTTGTAAATGGAATTTATATCGGCTCGACGAGTTACCAATATCCGCCAAGACGGTACACGATTCCCCCCGAAGTTCTGCAGAAAGGTAAAAATGTCATTGTAGTAAGAGTAATAAGCAATATAGGTAAAGGTGGATTTGCCGTCGATAAACCTTATGAATTAGTCGTGGGAGATGAAAAAATCGATTTGAAAGGTAGCTGGCAATATCAGCTTGGCGCGAGAATGGAAACTCTGCAAGGAGAGACCTTTATCCGATGGAAGCCACTGGGTTTATACAATGCAATGATTGCACCGCTAATCAGATACCCAATTAAAGGTGTGATTTGGTACCAGGGGGAGTCGAATGCTGACAGACCGATGGAATACAGACGACTTTTTCCCGCATTGATTGCAGATTGGCGGATAAATTGGAAACAGGGATATTTCCCATTTATATATGTCCAGCTCCCCAATTTTATGCAAGCAAGACCTGAGCCATCAGAAAGCAACTGGGCTCTATTGAGAGAAGCTCAACTCAAAACTTTATCTGAGCCGATTACCGCGATGGCTGTTGCAATTGATATTGGCGAATGGAACGATGTCCATCCGCTCAATAAACAAGACGTCGGAAAACGGCTCGCCCTGGCAGCCCGGAAAGTTGCCTACGGAGATGACGAGGTGGTATATTCCGGCCCGATATACGAATCCATGACGATCGATCACGATAAAATAACCTTGACCTTTAAGCATATCGGCAGCGGGCTGATGGCGAAGGGAGCGGGAGAACTGAAAGGTTTCGCTATCTGCGGCGCCGACAGTCAATTTGTGTGGGCACAGGCGAAAATCGAAGGTGATAAGGTTGTTGTGTGGAACGATACGATCACGAATCCGATCGCGGTACGATACGCCTGGGCTGATAATCCTGCTGACGCAAATTTGTATAATCTGGAAGGATTGCCAGCCTCCCCGTTTCGAACGGATGATTTCTAATGTGATGAGAACCTGATTTTCAACCAGGATAGACCATAACAATAAATGAATCGATTGAGAACAATGAGAATAAGAGGTGTCATGAAAAATTACCAAAAGAGTCATACTAAATATAACGGGAAATTTATTATAATTCTGACGATTACTTTATTTACTCCAATGTTTCTGCACGCACAAGCAGATACGGTTCAGACAAACGTTCCCGCCCTGAAAGATGTTTATGCAAACGATTTCACTATCGGCTGTCTGTTGTCTTACAGGAACATCGGTTTTGCAGACGATCCGCCTGTGGCGGGACAATCAAGAGTGATCACTCCGAACGGTGGACATCTTATTAAATTTCACATGAACAGCATGTCGCCCGGCAACAATATGAAACCGCAATATACGGTCGATATAAATTCAAGTGCCGCGGAATATAACGCCGCTTCTCCCGCAGAGAGAGATTCTATTAACACACATCCAATAGTCAAATTTAACGGCGATATGAAAGCACAGCTCAACTGGGCTCAGCGTCAAGGATTTACGTTTCGCGGACACACGTTGATATGGCATAATCAAACCCCGGCAGCATTTTTCCGTAAAGGTTACAATAGTTCTGCAACGCGGCTGACCAAAGAACAGATGATCGAGCGCATGGATAATTATATCAAGGAGGTTATCCGCTTGATACATGAAGGTTGGCCTGGACTCCTTTCGGCTATGGATGTCGTCAACGAGGCGGTTAATGATGGGGGTGATGACAGAACGAACGACAGTGAATGGTATCTCACCTTTGGGGATAATAGTTATCTGATGAAGGCGTTCGAATTAACACGTAAATATACGATTGAATTTAATGAACCCCAGATAAAACTTTATTATAATGATTATAACACCCATCTTCCCGCTAAGGCCGATGGAATCGTGAGAATTTGTACGCCTATTTTTGAGGCAGGATACCTGGATGGCATCGGTATGCAAGACCATGACAGCAATACCTCTCCCACGGCGGAGCAATGGATTGCATCCTATAATAAATTTGACCCAATTTGTACGGAGATGGCCGTAACAGAACTGGATGTGACCACCGGCTATGCAAGTCCGCCTGCTTCGGTTCTGACTACCCAGGCTAATCAATACGGGCAGTTGTTCAAATGTTTTGTTGAACGGAGTTACTATTCAGGACGGGGAAAGATTATCAACGTCTCCAAAGACGGCTTAAACGATCAGTACACATTTAAAGCGAATCAGGCGTCATCCCTCTGGGATGCTTATAATCAGTGTAAACCCGCATTTTATGCTGTTGTCGATGTCGGTACCAATTATAACGCCTTGGACTCTCTTCTCCTCTCCATCGATACGTTAAATGAAAGTGACTATACCATTGAATCGTGGTCAAATTTAGTGACAGCGATTACTCTGGCTAATTGTGCAATGGATCAAAATTATTCTGCTACGGTATCCGCTGCTGATGCATTGAATGAGGCGAAGGAAACCCTGGTTTCTGCGATCGAAGGATTGATGATGTGCACGGATGTGGATGTTTTTGTAGGAAACAATCCCGTATCGTTTTCGCTTGAGCAGAATTACCCCAATCCATTTAATCCGGTCACCCATATTAGTTACTCTATTCCCTATGACGGCTATGTCTCTCTTAACGTATTCGACCTGTTGGGCGAGGAAGTCGCGACGATATTTAACGGCTTTCAACCAGCTGGTTATTACATTACTCAGTTTGACGGAAGCAACCTTGCGAGCGGCGTGTACTTCTACCAGGTAAAAATGAGACAAACAATTGACGGGAACGAAAATTATCTCATGGCGACGAAAAAGTTAAATCTGCTTAAATAACCGGTAGATTTGTAACCTGACACGATGACTCAATTAAAGAATTGTGTCAGAGAGGATGCTGTCCCTGTAATCGACGGTCGTTTTACCGTGTTGTTACAACTATCGAGTATAACGACCTTTGTTTCGAATTAATGTATTTGTGAGTGAAAATATGCTAAGATTAGTAAAACTAGTATCTATCTATGCATTGACTGTGAACTTGATTTACGGTCAATCTTCTTCGTTTAAGACATACATGAATCCAGTGATTCCAGGTGATCATGCAGATTGTACCTTAACAAAAATCGGGAATGATTTTTACACCACGGGTTCTTCGTTCAATCCAACACCGGTTATCTATCATTCGACCGATCTGGTTCACTGGCAGGCCATTGCCCAACCGGTAAGCGCAGCATGGTCGGGTTATGGCGACTCACCCGGAGGAGGGTGTTGGGGAGGACACATGGTTTTATATAATGGAGAATACTGGCATTTCTTTTCCAGAGCTAATACCATGCATTTTGTGAAAGCACCCGACCCGAAGGGGCCCTGGAGTATGCCTGTCAAAGTAAACAACCCATCGAGCCTGCCTTATGGTCTGGGATATGATAATTCAATCTTTATCGACGACGACAATAAATGGTACCTGGTGGTAAAAAACGGTCAACCGAATAACGGCATCGTCGAGTTAAGCGCTGATGGTCAACCGACAGGTGTCGTTTACGATTTGAAGTGGTTGAATCCCGGTCCCAATTATCCTTACAGTTGGGCAGAAGGGCCGGTGATGTGGAAATACAACGGATATTATTACTATTCGTTTGCACGTGATCTGAGCGGAGGGCAAAAGGTGATGCGAAGCAGGATACTGACAGCCGATGAATCGTCCTGGGAGATGTTGGGTAATTTTTTCAATGAAAACGACCCTCAAAAAGCTTCTTCACGTTTCACCAGCCCCAATCACGCATCTCAGGCCATCATACTTGACGACAGTACCTCCTGGGTCATTCATCCTATATATGCGAAAGGAGAATGGAGGGGACAGGGAAGGCAGGGACTATTGAATCAGGTTCGTTACGACGCGAACGGAAAACCTGTGGCTGATTACCCGATAGATCAATCATTCACAGCACCACAATTACCCAGCAGTGGTATCCCCTGGATGGTACCGAAGTCGGACTTCTTTACCACGGGAAACTTAAATCCCGAGTGGTCATTGCTTGGCAATACCGCGGCAAATAAAGTATCACTTTCCGAGCGTCCCGGTTGGTTGCAACTATCTCCTAAAAGCCGTTCAAAAGCCAATACAGTCATCAAGAATGATGGGGAACACTACTATTCGCTCATCACCCGTCTCGACTTCGAACCACAGGCGACGTCGGATGAAGCCGGATTATGGATCATGAGAGGCGACGAGGGGATGTCCGTTAAACTCGTTAGCTCCTTTTCGACTCAGGGTGAAAGGGTGATTGTATTCAGTTACGAAGCAATTAGATATCAGGCGGAAAATAGTATGGGAGATACGCTCTGGTTAAAGTTGAATCGGATCAATCACGATATCAGCGGATATGTTAGCGAGAATGGATCGGATTGGACGCAAGTGGGCGAGGCAGTCGATATATCGCAAATCGATTCCTACTCTGATTACTCAACATTTACCGGAACCAGACAGGGATTGTACGTCAGAGGAACGAAGGACGCCTGGTTTGATCTTTATATTTATCGCGATGCCTATACCCCGATATGGGCAGAGAGTCCCGCTAACCAGTATGGCACTTCCCGTTCTTATACCAGAGAAGGCTATATATTGGATAAGATTCATAGCGACGACTGGGCGATGTACGCCGGAGTTGAATTTGGTACCGCAGACTACAACAAGACACCGGATTCATTGAAGGTTTCCGCTTCCTGCATTTCATCGGGCGGTAGCGTCGAAGTCTGGCTCGATTCCCTGGAATCCGGTGAGAAGATCGCCGAGTGTCCAATAGTTAGTACAGGCAGCTTGAGAACGTATCAGACGTTCACTTCAGCAGTGGAACCAGTCTCTGGTCGGCATGATGTCTACTTAAAATTTACAGGTGCACATTCAAGCGAGCTGTTCCAGCTACAATGGCTGTATTTTATCGCCAAAACAGATACACTTGTCTCAGTGCATCAAAAAGCTCAGATGACAATTCCGCAATCACATCGTCTGGAACAGAATTTTCCCAATCCATTCAACCCGTCTACTACCATTGAATTTTCGCTGGCTGAAGATTGTGATGTACATCTGACACTGCATGATATCTTAGGCAGAATGGTCACGGATCTGGCGCGAGGAAAATTTCATGCGGGTGATCATCGACTTCTTTTTGACGCTTCCGATCTTGCGTCAGGAATTTATTACTATAAATTGGAAACTGATAACTATAAAAATATCAAGAAATTAGTATTCTTAAAATAATCGATAGGACGATTGATCATTAGGTTCGAAATGGCAAAGATTACGCATCAATCGTAGTACTAAACGGTAGTCCATAATCACAAGTTCGATTGTAAACGTCTTCGCTGTATTGAGGTGAGCATAGGGAAAGGCGATAAAACCGAAGAGAATAAATAATAAATTAGCAGTAAGGGATGATTAATTTCCATCATTAGAAAGGTAATAAAATGAGAGCAAATGATGTCTTAGCCAACAATCATTTAACATCAAATCGTTTTCATGGACATATTTTACCCCGCGTGCTTTATGCACTGATCTGTATCAGTTTTCCGTCGTTTTTATTATCGGTTGGCAGCTCTACAGTGTTAGCCCAGCCATCAGGAGGACCCTATGGCCCGTTACTACAAACCTATGATAGACCTGCAACGACTGGGACTATTTATTATGTCGCCCCGGATGGACTCGCAGATAATTCGGGAGAAACTGTTGCCAAACCAACGACTATCGAAGCAGCCATCGAGCGTGTTAAAACAGGTGATGTCATCATATTGCGCGGTGGCACTTACCGCACGGGTAATCTTCGATTGAATCAGGGGATTACGATGCAGCCGTATAAGGATGAAAAACCTGTTTTCAAAGGGACTTACGTCGCTAACGAATGGCAGGATCTGGGGAATGGATTATGGATAACCAAATGGTCACGGCTATTTCCTTCCAAACCAGCCGACTGGTGGCGACGACATCGAGAGGGAAAGATAACACCACTACATAAGTTCAATAATGACATGGTGTTTGTGGATGGTAAATTTCTTCAGGCCGTAGGCTGGGAGGGTGAAGTGGATGAGGACACATATTATATCGACTACGAAACCCAGACAGTTTATGTCGGAATCGATCCAAAAGATCGCCTGGTGGAAATTACTGCTTTTGATGGAGCAATCATTCGCACCACAGAAGATGTCCATGGGAAGAAATCGGATCGGAAAGGACCCAAAATAAAGGGTATTACGTTCACCCAGTACGCGTATCGCGCGTTGGAAATTCAGGGCACTGAACCGGAGGGATTATCCGATGAATCGAAATATGGTAAAGACGTGGTGGGCACACTCCTCGAACATTGTACGATCTCTTATTGCTCGCGGGTCGCTGGTTACCTGAGAGGAGATTCATTGACGATCCGCCATTGCCGGGTCAGTGATACCAGTACCGAAGGAATCTACGTTATCAGTTCGAACGATGTATTGCTGGAGAAGAACGTCTTCACACGCAATAATATTGAACGAATCACCGGATATTATCCGGCAGCGGTAAAGATATTCAATCAATGCCATCGTGTTACGTGTCAGGATAATCTGGTCATCGATTTACCTTATTCAAACGGTATCTGGTACGATGTAGGAAATGTGGACGGTCTCTTTCTCAATAACTGGGTTCAGGGAGTAGGGAACATTGAAAGCAAATTTTCTGTCGAGCAACCATGGCCAAGCGATAACGGATTTTTCTTTGAGATCTCCAAAGGAGCGATCTGTGCAGGTAACGTTTTTATCGATTGTGACCACGGAGTCTGGGTGCTCAACAGCTGTGATGTTCACATTTACAATAACACATTCGTAAACAGCACAGCCTGTATCGCCCGCAATCAGCGAAGCGCTGCCGGAGATCATTTCGGTTGGCATCCAAGCACCGGTCCTGATGTGGATGAACGGGATGGCCATGTGTTCGTTAATAACTTACTCGGCGGTGATAGTGACTTCGAACGATTGCTATTCTATGTTTGGCAGCCCGAAATGTTATGCGAACGTGTCACCAATTCTCAATTATTCACTCTCGATCATAATGTGTACGTCCGCAGCAAAGTCGAAAATGACAATCCGATTATCTTGTGGAGTCCGGTACAGAATGATAAGTGTCGCCTGACTTTCAGTTCTCTGGAGGATTTCAGGAAATTGCAGCCGAAATTTGCCACACACAGTACATATTTGAAAAATTACGAGGGGCCATTATTCAAGAGCGTGGAATTGGGTAACTATCAACTATTACCGTCTTTTCCGTCTTTGAAATCAGGTATGCCAGTACCGGCAAATATCAGGACGCTTCTCGGATCGTCACCTGAGAAGAAGGCGTACGTTGGCGCATATCCTCCGTCGAGCCATTGAAATAAAAAATATATTCGAAATGAATCAGATTTAAACGGATCTTTATCAATGAGGATGGTGTATTTAATAGTGAGTTGATCTGTTTCTGATACATTTGGAGTAAGTGAAAGATCGTCACTTTCATGTTCGATAATGAATGAAATGGGAGACTCATCCTATATCATATTACCAAACGAGTGCTTTAAATAAATGAAAATGAAGGAATGGAACGCTATATGAAAGAACATCCTGAACTTGTTGCTAATTTTGCACAGACGAGTAAAAAGTTACCGCTTGATCGAGCGCTAATGTTCGTTCTTCTTATGGTACTGATTGTGTTTATTGCAACTTTATCAAAGTATTCTTACGCACAGCCACTCGCACAAGGCCATGACAAGTTCCTCGGCTGCTCTACGAGCAGTGATTTGTCGCGGAAGATCGATGATTATTTTAATCAGGTGACACCGGGTAATGATGGCAAATGGGGCTCGGTTGAGGGGATTCAGGGAGTATATAGTTGGTCATCGTTGGATAAAATTTATAATTTTGCCAAAAACAGATGTTTTCTTTTCAAAGAACATACGTTAATTTGGGGGAATCAAGCACCTTACTGGATTAACTCGCTCGATTCTGCCAGGCAGAGAGAAAAGATCGAAGAATGGATACGGCGGATTGGGGAGAGATATCCCGATATGGCGATGGTTGATGTAGTCAATGAGCCATTTAATGCTCCTCCTTCTTTCAAGAACGCACTGGGCGGCGACGGAGAAACCGGATGGGATTGGGTGATCACCGCTTTTGAATTGGCAAGACAATATTGTCCGACGTACGCGATATTAATATTAAATGAGTACAATATCTTGCATAGCAACTCCGCAACGCAGAACTATTTAAACCTGATTAAACTTTTACAGGATCGAGAGCTGATCGATGGTATCGGTGTGCAAGGGCACTACTTTGAATTTCGTAGCGACATAAATGATTCCCAGAATAGATATGTCCATAATATAAGTACTATCAAAGCAAATCTTGACAGGCTCGCAGAGACGGGACTTCCTATCTATATTTCGGAATTCGATATCGATGAACCCAATGACAACGATCAGTCGGAGCAGTATCAAATTTATTTCCCGATATTCTGGAGTCACCCGGCGGTCAAAGGGATCACGTTCTGGGGATATATAGAAACTGACGTCTGGCATTCCCATCCCAACACCTATCTTATCCGATCTGATGGTTCGGAGAGGCCCGCTCTGCAATGGATGAGAACTTACATCAACAGCCCTCAGCCACCCGTAATCATTTCGCCCTGTTTTACGATAAACGAATTACGGAAGCCAGTTCTAAAATGGAGATCTTCTGAGACGGCGACATCTTATCAGGTGCAGTTGGCGTCTGATATTACGTTTGCGAACGTTCTTGTCGATACCATAACAGTCGATACCACATTACAAATATTGCAGCCGCTCGAGGCAAACAGGCGGCATCACTGGCGTGTGAGAGCCGGGAACGAAAATGGGATGAGTTTTTACTCTAATGTAGCCAGTTTCACGACAGGAGACCAACTGTCATCTGTTGAACGAGTTGGCTTTTTACCATCGGAGTATGACCTTTATCAAAATTATCCGAATCCGTTTAATCCGACGACAACGATCTCTTTCAGCATACCTCAACGGAGTGATGTGCAAATTATGCTTTTAAATGTCCTGGGTGAAACAGTAATGAAGATCACCGACGGAACGTTCGAAGCAGGAGTTCATCATGTTCAACTCCATGCTCACAATGTCAGCTCAGGTATCTATTTCTATAAAATGGTCGCCGGGCAGTTTAGTAAATTTATGAAATTGCTCGTCGTTCAATAGGTTGGTAGTTTAAAAAATGACAGATCATATAATCACGAGAAAATTTACCATGATCCCTATTAGAAAATTCTATACGATTTTACTCCTATTTTTAATGATCTACATGATCAATCTATCTCTTAAGGCAGATGATGGCTACAGGCTATGGTTAAAATATGATAAGATCGAAAACGAGGCGATAAGAGAATCTTATAAGAAGCTGATCCAGAAGACGTTTCTTATCGGCAATTCCTCCGTGATGCAGGTCGTGGAGAATGAGTTATCGATGGCCCTGCATGGCCTGCTGGGGCAGCCTCTGCTGCACAATAACGATCTTACGCAGAATACGCTGATTATCGCTCTCGAAAACGATCTGCCATCCGCTATTCTCGATCGGGAAAAATATGCGACAAGCCTTACCGGGGATAATTTTAGTGATCAGGGCTTCGTGATTCGCACCATTCGAAAATCTGCTGTGACGTATACGGTTATCACGGCAAGAGGCGAGTCAGGCTTGTTGTATGGTGTCTTTCATTTTATACGACTCTTGCAGACCTGTCAGGATATTGATAATCTCAATATTAAATCATCTCCTAAAATAAAACATCGCGTCTTGAATCACTGGGATAATCTTGATCGAACCGTGGAGAGGGGATACTCCGGGTTTTCGTTATGGGACTGGCAAAAACTGCCTGATTACATCCATAGTTACTATATTGACTATGCACGAGCGAACGCGTCCGTTGGAATCAATGGGACGGTCTTGAACAACGTAAACGCCAGTCCGCAAATTCTAACCCCACTTTATCTGAAGAAAGTAGCCGCTCTTGCTGATGTATTTCGTCCTTACGGAATTAAAGTCTACCTTTCGATCCGGTTTAGCGCCCCGATAGATATCGGAGGTCTCAAGCGAGCAGATCCTCTGGACAGCGAAGTTCGACAATGGTGGGCAGATAAAGCCGCTGAGATTTATGAGCTTATTCCAAATTTCGGAGGTTTTCTTGTGAAAGCGAACTCCGAGGGTCAGCCAGGACCTCAGGACTACGGTCGCACCCACGCCGATGGTGCAAATATGCTGGCTGAGGCATTGAAACCACACGGAGGTGTCGTGATGTGGCGAGCCTTTGTATATGACAATAAGGTCAAGGAAGATCGTGCGAAACAGGCGTACAACGAATTTGTCCTACTAGATGGCCAGTTTAATGACAACGTCCTCGTTCAGGTTAAGAACGGGCCAATCGATTTTCAGCCGCGGGAACCGTTCCATCCGCTTTTCGGTGCCACTCCCAAAACATCGCTGATGATGGAATTTCAGATTACACAGGAATACCTGGGCTTCAGCACTCATCTCGTTTATTTGGGCACGTTGTTTAAGGAAGTCCTTGACGCTGATACATATGTCCGTGATATGGGGAGCACAGTCGCCAAAGTCATCGATGGTTCGCTTCACGGACACAGTATCTCCGGGATCGCAGGTGTAGCAAATACAGGCACGGATCGTAATTGGACGGGACATATTTTTGCGCAGGCGAACTGGTACGCCTACGGTCGCTTAGCCTGGGATCATACGTTAACTGCAGAGGAAATCGCCAGGGATTGGATAAAAATGACTTTATCCCGTGATGATGATATCGTTAATCCAATACTGGAGATGATGATGGAATCCCGTGAGAATACGGTTAATTATATGACGCCATTGGGACTGCATCATATCATGGGGTGGGACCATCATTATGGACCAGCCCCCTGGATAAAAGATAAACCGCGAGATGACTGGACGTCTGTCTATTACCACAGAGCGAATGAAGAGGGGATAGGATTCGATCGCACTGAAACCGGCAGTAACGCCGTGAGCCTATATGCGAAGCCGGTTAGACAGAAGTTTTCATCGTTGGAGACGTGTCCCGATGAATACCTTCTTTGGTTTCATCATTTGGATTGGACATATGTAATGAGGTCCGGAAATACGCTGTGGGATGAACTATGTTATCGATACTATGACGGCGCTGAACGCGTCACCCGCATGAAAGAAGCGTGGAATGATCTTCAAGATAAAATCGATGATGAGATCTATAATCATGTGAAGCAGATGATGATCATTCATGAAAAGGAAGCCATATGGTGGCGAAACGCGTGTGTATTGTATTTTCAGACATTTTCAGGACTCCCAATACCCACGGATTTAGTAAGGCCGGACAAGTCGCTGGAGTATTATATGAATTTGTCGTTTCCGTTCGCACCGAAATAGGTTTGTGTTGATAATACAACGCTCTTATTCTTATTGTGAAACCTCAACATAATCAGCATAGGAGAGTTTTGATAAATCAGGGGGGAAGTATAAAATTTTAGAGAAAGCGGAGATGTATTCGTCGGCCATCGATTGATTGTAAAACGACTGATATGGTCATCTTAATTCGGGACTATGTTATCTCTTAATATTGGTGTTGACGATGCAATTGATCGACTGAGCAGACTCATACGGATTATTAAATTAGTTCATGAAAAAGGAGTACAACACTTCTGTATGGCACTAAAGGCCGCGACTGGTGTTGTACTCCTTTTTTATATTCAAACATTAATGACAATGATCAATCTAATCCAGCCTCTTTACGTCTTAGTATTAAATCCTCTTCGATCTCACCAAGCTTTTTATTGGTAAGTGGATAGAAGAACATGAATCCGATTCCAATGAGACCGGCGATCGCGGGATAGATGCTCATGACCATTTTGATTCCCAGAAGACCCGTTTCGGTCTGTGCTACGTTTGGTACAAAACCGTAAGCAGCTAACAACCATGCCAGAATAGTGCCACCGAGCGCAATGCCGAGTTTGAGTGCAAAGAGCGACGCGGACATGATTAATCCTGTTGCACGGCGACCAGTTTTCCATTCAGAATAGTCGGCGCAGTCCGTATACATGGCCCATTGAAGTACAGAAACCGGTCCTACTGCGAAGGAAACAATAAGCTGCAAGATGAACATGAGAATCAGATCCTGAGGCCTCAGGATATAAAACAAAGCAGTGGCGATGGCCGCGATTCCCAAACAGCCCCAATAGCATCTGGCCTTGCCGATAATTTTACTCAATCGGTTTGTCAGAATGGATCCAATGATTGTAACAATCGTACCCACGAGCAAAAACGTCGAGGTTAATCCTCCGTAAGAGAAACCGAATGTCTTCCCCATGAATAGAATTTGTTGATCTTGAACAAAATACTTAAAGTAATATACGATACTTCCGTTACGGATCACGATGTATATCAATTGAAAGATCGTCGCTGTGCCAATCAGCAGCCAGGCATTGTTTTTAGAAAGATCGATCAGATCCTGCTTCAGTGGATTTCTTTTTTCAGAGAGTGGTCTGACGCGTTCTTTCGTGGTAGCGAATGTCGTCCAAAAGAGAACGACTGCCAATATGGCGAGAATACCCATCGCCCATTGCCACCCGATGGCATCGTTACCTTTACCAAAAACTTTGACCATCCATAGAATGCATACACTTACGATGAACTGCCCTACAAAAGCGGCGACAAATCGAAAAGACGAGACAATGGTACGTTCTTCCGGGCTCGGTGTAATCACGCCCATGAGGGCTGAATAGGGAACGTTGATGACCGTATACATTATCATCATCAAATTGTAAGTTATGAAAGCATAGATCACCTTCCCTGAGGTACTGAGATCGGGGGTGATGAACATCAGAAAGCCAAAGATGCCGAAAGGTACGGCAGCGTACAGGAGATACGGACGAAATTTCCCCAGGCGCGTGTTCGTCCTGTCCGCGATCAAACCCATAATCGGATCGTTAACTGCATCAAAAATTCGACCGACCAGGAAAATCGTTGCGATCGCTGCCGCGGAAATACCGAATACATCAGTGTAAAAAAACGTTAAGAATAGAATAAATGTCTGAAAAAATAGATTCGACGCCGTATCACCGACGCTGTAACCAATTTTTTCTTTGAGTTTAAGTTTTCGACTAATCTCTTCCATGTCACTCCCTGGTTAAATTGAGATCATTTCCCGTGGTCGTGAAATTATTCGTTGTAATAAAGAAATAATTCCATCTCCACTATGCCTATTTCATTAAATCAGTTATAAACGATTTTAATTGCTGTGAATCGACGACGATGTTGTCTTTCTCACGTTGCTGTCTTTTAATAAATTGAATCACCAAATGTGATAATACCGCACCAGGTCTGGGATAGGCAGCCACGATATAGTGCGGACCAGGAGTCGTTTCCCCTTTTTCTAGTTCATATTCAGCTCGCAGATTATCGGGTGATATCAATGAATTGCCATGCTGGAAAATAACTTTATCCATTGCCTTGTAAACTTCTTTGCTCTCTTTGCTGAGACCATAATAATCTAACAGTTGAGCGAAGACATAGTTGGATGTGGTATATACATCCTGGCCTTGTTCCGATTCAACCGCTTCGCCGTCCTCGGTACGACACATGGCCCAACCCATTCGGGTGTGATTATTTTTATAAATCGTTTTAAGGATTTTTTTTGCCTTATCGGCAGAGATAAACGATTCTTCACCCATAGTGATCAGAGCCCAGATGGCATCCAGTTGATTTGTCCAGACGTCGGTGTTTTTTTCACCGCTATCCGGGTTGTAACAGGTGACATAATATTCCAATTTGTGACCGAGACGGTTTACTTCTTCCCGCCATAACGTCTCAAAAATAGAGGAAACCTTATTCAGATGTTCTGTATATTGCTTTTTAGCCGGTTCATCGTGCATCATCTCAGCCATCCTGATCATCGCATGGCATCCTGCCATAAAGATCGTCGCATCGTATGCATCGATGCCGAACAGAGTCAAGTTGTCGAACGTATTTTTCACTTCACCAGGATTTCCTTCAGGTATGCCATCACCGTCGTTATCGAGTTCTTGCAGGTGTTCGAAGCCAAATTTCAACGTCTTCCAGTTTTTTTTCAAAAAATCGATATTGCCGGTAAATTTAACATTACGTAAAACCCGGGTTGCTAATTTAGGGAACAGGTCGACCCAGTAATTATTATTATACCAGGCGTAATCACTGACGTTTCGCAACGCATGACCCTTGGGCAAAGCACCCAGATCATGAGCCACACTGCCTTTTACCTTGAACGCATCCCGTATCTGAGTCAATGACATATCTTCATATTCTTCGGGATATTTTTCAAAATGCTGCCTGGCTTCTACAAACGAGGCGTGAATGTGATAAAAACGTTCACTACTGTCTTCTGCCAAAATTGAATTGATGAAACTCTGGCAAAGCTCCTCTTCAATATGGGGAAACAGAGTCAGCATCACCATGGAATACCAATCGACATCAGATGGATTGATATAGGCGTAGTCGAAACATTCCAGAAATCTGGCGGTATCATTGCCTTTCTTGTCCTCCACCCACACCGCGGCGTTGGACAATGGAAAGCTGAATTCGTTTAAGATCAATCGAGTCAGTCGCAAGGCACCTTCAGCATCATCTTCATACGAAGGACTCGTTCGTATGATATCATGGATCCTGTTGATAATTGTTAAAGTCCGATTCAACCAGTCAGGATAGTGAGTTAGAGCGACTTCCGCCATGTCGATGGTTCTGGTTTCCTGATTTTTAAAATGGTTGATATATTTTCGATCGAATCGTTTACCATCGATAAAGCGCTGCTGTGGGAAGTCCAGAACAGTGATGAACGGAACAGTGATCGTTGCACCGGGTTTCAACGTAAACGTTAGACTGATAGCTGCACCATAATCCTGATCTAATATGATATCTCTTTTCTCGTAAAAACTTCCATCGTCGTTCAGCAGTAAATCCTGCTTTAGTCGATTCAGGCAGAAGCTCGGGTGAGTATCGATCGTTACCTTGTCAATTTCCGGCACAGCGATTAGCATACGATCGCTGCACTCTTTACTTGCCATTACCACACCTTTCATCGATGATGACTGAAATTCAGAATGTAACTGACCTTTCACCGGTGTCGAGCAGACGTAAACCGTGTCCTGATCCGTTGGCTTCAGTTCCTTTTCCTGAAGATTGACGAGAGAAGGCCGCGGGATGACCAATGTAATGGTCTGGTCTTTGTCAGAAATATTTTCGATCTTAAATTCTTCTACGCTTGTAGGTACTAGGGCGTCGAAATTTCCAGATAACAAAGGTGATATCAGCGTTCGGGTCACATTGATCTTCTCCAGTCGATAGACGATTTCAGCAAGCGGAGTCGCGAGAGAAATAGAAACGTTCTTCTCATGAAGCGGAGGGTGATAATAATTCTTCAGTGCAGGTACATCGTCTGGTCCTTCGACTAACTCAGGATTTTTTGCCGTAAGCATGACATATTCATCTCTAGAGATTTCAGATTCCTGATCAGCCAAAATGCGAATAAATGGAGCTGATCCCAGTTGGATCGCATTATGATTTAATAAAATCAGCCTGCCTGCGTTGTTCAGTCGATTGTACAAACCTTCAGGCGATATACCAATCGAACAGGTTGGAGCACCCTGCAGCGCAATAGTCTGGGGAAACTGAAGAGTTTTCGACATGCCTTGAAAATGAACCCGCATCTGATTTTCATAATAAATTTTTGCTATTTGCGTCCCCGAGATCGTAAGGATATCACTGATTTGTAACGCAGAATGATTTAGCATATCTCACTTTTCCTCAAATAGGGTAAGGTGTAGTTAGTATTAGAAAGTTTAATTAATCAGCTTACTTCTCTGTTTGAAATCAACATGCTACCCAATCCAGGATCGTTAACAATAGGATAGATCCAGCGGATGCTTCCTGGGTGGTTTTAGTTTTTTATCCGTGTCGATCTGCTGCTTATCCAGTTTTATGGGTAATTTGGTTGTCGGACACGTCTTGATCTTTCCAAAGAGCAGATCAGTGGAGACTCTTATGGAATCAGGTGTCGCGCTAAAATTGCAAACCACGGCATCTGCCTCGACTGTTGTACCTTCGATGTAAGGATAATTAGTGACAACCACGACTTTGTGACCTGCTTTCTTAAGCTTTTGAACAAGCAACTGGTTATTGCCCGATTTTACAATTCGCGCGTAATAGTTCGTCATTACAACCAGATCAGCCTGCTTGGCCAGCTCCAGGCATTCTTTAATCTCATCTTCGAATGCCGAGAATTCTGTATCCGCTAAAATGAGATTGGTCGAATGGTTGACCATCGCTTCGCAGAACATATGCGTATGGTGATAGGGGTCTTTACCAACAAATTCATAAGGGATACGCTGTTCGATAACCAAAATTTTTTGTTCTGGGTTCAGCGGCAGTATGTTATCATAATTTCGCATTAAAAGCAGCGCTTTTTTAGCTATATTATGAGAAAAATCGATGATGGACTTACTTCGGGTAATCGTACGGACTTTTTCAGGATCCATTTTACCGGCTTTTTTGAACAGACCTTGATCGTATTTCATGTTCAGCAGATGGGTAACGGCCTCGTTGAGTCGGCCTTCGGTTATCTCGCCATTTTCGACAGCCTGTTTGATGCCGAAGAAACATTGCGACCGTGATTCGTCGTCCGCTTTCAGTAGGATGGTGTCGCATCCAGCCTTTATCGCCATAGCGCAGGCTTGCGGAAGCGGCCACTTCTTTAAAATAGCAGCCATGCCGATCGCGTCGGATACAATAACGCCGTCGAATCCTAATTCATTACGTAAAAGACCGGTAAGTATTTTTTCTGATAATGTTGTAGGAAATTTATCGTCATAGGCTGGGTAAACCGAATGCCCCGTCATGATGGCTTTTACACCCGCTTCGATGGCTGCTTTAAAGGGTACAAGCTCTACTTCCTGCATCCTCTTCTTTTCGGCTTTAATGACATCCAGTACGTCGTGAGCATCGGTAGTCGAATCACCTCTGCCAGGAAAATGTTTAGCAGTCGCTGCTATCCCACCGTCCTGAAGTCCCTTGATTAACGCCACCGCGTGTTTGGCGCACGTTTCAGGATCATCTCCGAACGATCTGACTCCAATTTCAGGATTTTTCGGGTTGATGTTCACATCACATACCGGGGAATACATCTGGGTCACGCCCATGGCATTTAATTGTTTGGCTATGGTTAATCCAATTTTGTAAGTCAGATCAAGATCTCCGATGGCAGTCATGCCCATCGGACCCGGAAACTGTCTGATGCCCCCGGACATATAATCGTTCTTGAAATCGCCTTCGAAATCGATGGTCATATGCAGTGGAATGCCGGAAGGTCTCTGCAATGCGATCTCCTGTAATCGGTTTAACGCCCTGGTATATTCCTCCGGAGTAATGCTGATCCCGAAGGTTTTGCCATTGAAATATGTACTGGCGATAGTGAAATAATCCGCCGGTTTTGTGAAATTTTTGTCCACCTGGGAGTTTCCCCAGTAGAGATTTTTGCACGTCTCGAGTGCGTACGGTTCCAGGCAGAGTCCACCGCAATGTAATTTGGTAATCTGCTCTATTCCGCTCGGTGTCAGCATGGTGCCACGCCAGGTAAATGTCAAGAGCTGGCCGACTTTCTCTTCCAGGCTCATTTTTGCAACGATTTCACTGACGAATTTATCTCGATCTTTTACTGTTGACATTTTGTCTCTCCTATAATAGAATAATCACTTTTCCCATTTACCGTGATTATTGGGGCCCACCCAAAATTCACGTTCATAATTCCAACCGGGCTCTTTAATGTTTAAATCTTTTGTTTTCCAACCGGCATCGATACGCCTCGTTAGATCTTCAAATCCTTTGTTCCAGGTCAAGCCGTCAGGAACAGTGACATTCATGCTTCCCGCGGCGTTTGCATATCTCAGACAGGATTCGATCGTATGGTTCCAGACGAAGGCCGACAGGAAGCCCGCGATCGCGGAATCGCCAGAACCCAGCGCTCCGACAAATTTTTCCTCTTGATAAACAGGGAACCAGAGTTCACGGTTAGCCCAATTGTCAAGATCCGAACATCCTGCAGCTCCCATCTTGCTGAGCCGGTCCTGGCCAGCGGTGCGAATGTATAAACCTCTGTGACCACATTTGACCATGGCAACCGCTGCCCCCATGTTGATTAGATCACCTCCCATCGTGGAGATCTCTTTTACCGTGATGCGGTCGAGCACGCTTTCCTTGGGACCGAGTTTTGCTTTTTTATCGATGAATTTATCCTTATAAAGGAAATAAAACAACTCCTCAGCGCTCGGAACCATAATATCAGTCTGCGGTACCCAGTCGTTCAGAATAGCTTTCCAATCCATCTGTCCTGCGTAACTGTTCATATCAGGAAGAGATAGGTCGAGTGCTGTGGTAGTGCCCAATTCCCTGGTCTTTTTTAAAATCTTCGTCAGCTCACTTCCCGTGTTCTCATAAATTTTTCTCATCCACGGCGGATACCCGAAAAGCATCAGCTTAGAACGCTGCACCAGATCAAAATCCATGTCATCGTAACCAAAAGTGTCGTTCGCACCGCAATGATGCAGATAGAAACGATCGATGCCAGGGATGCAAATTGCGATGGTGTAGGAGGTCGACTCACCTTCAACCATTTTAATGCCTTTAAAATGACCTTCATGCTCTTCATACCATTGAAGAATCTGTTTGCCGAAATCATCATCACCGATCTTCCCGATTAATTCAGTTTTTACGCCGAGTCTACGGATAGAGACGCCCGCATTAGTGACAGGCCCTCCTCCGACGACGACGCATTTCCCCATGTTGATCATTTTACCGGGGACGAGTACGTCCGTGAGTTTGTCAACATGACCATCAATCGTGAAAGCTGGTATCAAATCGAGGCAGGTATGACCTGCTGCCACAATCTCGAAATCCTTTTCATGTGCCATTTCAATTCCTTCTCTATTTTAAGTTGTTCATTTTAGCCAGATTAATGATAGCGTCAAACGCAGGTTTAGCATTGCATTGTCGGTCGAACAGCATAGGATATTCAGTTCTTCCCTTGATGGGCAGGTAGCTGCGCCAGGATTGTCCGTCATGAACAGCCCAAAAAGTCACTCGGCTGAATTTCTCCCGATGCTTTAAAAAGAGAGAGAAAAGTTCAGCATATCGTTCAGCCTGTTTTTTTTGAACAGGTTCCGGCAGGAAATCAGGGTATGGATTTAGTTCTTTCTGCTTCTGCGTATCAAATGAGGATATATCGACGGCTTTGGAATCAACGGGATAGAAGGGAAGAACGCCGATATCCAGCTCGGTGACCATCAGCTTAATACCCAACGATGACAGCACCGTGATGTAAGCCTCAACCTCGTCTATAGTGGGATAGTCGATGAACCAATGGCCCTGTATCCCGATACCATCGATGCGGACACCGTTCGATTCTAGGTTTTTGATGAGGCGAATGACCCCTTCAGTTTTAGCTGGATATTCAAAATCGTATTCATTGTAATATAGCTGTGCCTCGGGATCTGCCTGGCGCGCGTATTCATACGCTTTGACGATGTAATCCTCACCGATGATTTCCAGCCATTTATTTTGTCGGAGCTGACCGTCCGTGCCCACGGCTTCGTTGACCACATCCCAGCCATGAATC
>JAFGOE010000023.1 GCA_016926625.1 Candidatus Zhuqueibacterota bacterium | reverse complement strand
TACATATCGGCGATACTGATGTAATCGATGCGCGCCTCCACCGTCGAGATAATATCGTGCATGGCGTCTTTAATCTTACTCGCATCGCGTTCGCCCTCCTCAATCATCCCGCGCGCCTGCGATAACGCTTGATAGAGAATCGTGGCACGTTGCCGTCCGGCGTTCGTCAACAGCGAATTACGGGAACTCATGGCCAGACCATCGTGTTCGCGAACCGTGGGACAGGCGACGATGTCGATATCAAAACTTAGATCGCGCACCATCTGCCTGATTATTGCGAGTTGCTGTGCATCCTTGGATCCGAAATACGCACGGGTCGGTTCGAATACATGAAACAATTTACACACGACCGTGGTGACACCGGTAAAATGTCCCGGGCGTTTCTCCCCTTCCAGATATCGGCTCAGATCTTTCACCTCGATGTAAGTCTGAAAATCAGCCGGATACATCTCTTCGCGATCGGGTATCCAAACCAGATCCACCTTCTCCTTTTCAAGCATCGCCAGATCTCTCTCGATATCGCGCGGGTATTTCAACAGGTCGGACGGGTCATTAAATTGGATCGGATTGACGAATATACTCACCCCAACACGATTATTCTCCTCCCTCGCCCTCTTTACCAGACTCATGTGCCCTTCGTGCAGGAATCCCATGGTCGGCACCAGGCCCCATAAGAAAGCACTGTCTCGGTCCCTGATAGCACGAATCCGCTCTGTTTTTTTCTCAACATCCATCGTTTACGCCTTAATTATCCTCATCCATAGATCTGCCCATTACACGGTCGACAAGAATTTATTTTCTATCGAATCCAGGAATGTCGCTTTTGCAAATCCGCCTGCATATTTACGGTTGATCTCTTCGATCAGAAAACGATTGACAGGTACATCGATACCGCGACTCGCCCCCAGGTGCTTAATTGCCCCGTTGATCGAATCAATCTCGGTTTCAACCCCTCTCTCGAAATCCTGCAACATGGATGAATGATTGCGCGTCGTCTGTCTGCACACATGGATCAAATGCGCAAATAAACTATCAGCATCGATTTCGACCATAAATTCTCTGGCGACGGTCATGGTTTCGATGATGATCTTTTTCATCAGATCGATCAACCGTTGATCTTCCAGCAGCTCTCCGTTAGAGATCTCCAGCAGAGCTGTCAGCGGATTGATCGCAGCGTTAATCGCTACCTTCATCCAGACATGGCTGTCGATATTTGGCGACAGCTCTGTCTTAATGTGACTGCTGTTCAGACAGGCTGCGATAAAACCGACAGGCGTTGCATTGATCGGATCGGTCCGGATAATCGTATCGCCCACGCCTGTATGTTCGATCGCTCCCTGTCGTATAGTGCGTACACCCTGATATGTAATACCGATGATCGTGCGTGATGGCCCGATGCGGGCCGCGATCTTCTCGGCATTGCCCAGACCGTTCTGCAAGCTGATGCATATACCATGAGGTTTCAGAATCCGATCGATCACTGGCAGCTTCGATTCGGTCTGATAACTCTTTACCAGAACCATGACGATATCGGATAGCGGGATTTCATCGACTCTATCTGTTATTTCGAAACGGTACAGATGAGACGTTCCGTCCGGTTCGATAATGCTCAGGCCCTTCGACCGAATTGCATCCACCTGTTGTTTCCATGTCCCGTAGACGGTCAGATGATATGCCAGTCCCGGTTTCTCTTGTTTACTCAAATAACCGGCGTAAAATGATGCCAGTGCACCGCTGCCGATAATGGTAATCGCATTAACGTTCTTCATCACCGAACGCTTCTAGAAATTTTCGCCACTCATCCTCTTCGATGTGATAGGTATGCTTCTCTTCAGGAAATCTTAAATTGACCACATCGCTCCCATAGTCTTTAATCGCATCGAGTATCATCGGGCGTAAATCCATATATTTCTTCACGAATTTCGGGACAAACTGATCGAACAAACCGAGTATGTCATGATAAACTAACACCTGTCCATCACACCCTCCGCCTGATCCGATACCGATCGTCGGAATGGTCAATTTACTCGTTATGGCCTCGGCGACCCGGGCGGGCACTGCTTCCAGTACAATCGCAAAACAGCCCAGTTGCTGCAGTAGCAAAGCATTATTTAATAATTTTCTCGCCTCTTCGGCCGTTTTCCCTTGTGCCTTGAATCCACTTAGCTTTGTTGCAGTCTGCGGCGTCAAACCCAGATGCCCCATCACGGGAATCCCGGCGTTAATGATCGCTTTAATGCTGGCGGCGACTTCCTTTCCGCCCTCGAGTTTGACGGCATCCATGGATGCCTCTTTAATGAATCTGCCGGCGTTCTCGACCGCTTTTTCAGGACTGACCTGGAAGGACATAAACGGCATATCGCCAATTAAAAATGCCCTGTGTACCGCTTTGGAGACGGCCTTACAATGATGCAACATCTCATCCATGGTGACGGCGACCGTGCTGGTGTAACCTAAAACAGTCATCGCCACTGAATCACCCACTAAAATCACATCGATCCCGGCTTCATCCACTATCGAGGCACTCGGATAATCGTAGGCGGTAAGCATGGTTATCTTTTGGGAAGCATCTTTTTTCTGACGGATCTCTTGCAATGTTACTTTATGTAAATCTGACATCGTATTACCCATCGGTAAAATTATGAGCTGATCATTTTGCTTAATATAACCAGCAAGTTTTTAAATTCCAAGGGAAAAATAGACGGAACCAACGCGGATAAATAAAAATGATGATAATAATATCTTGATAATTAAATATATTTTCGTTATTTTTGGGTATAACAATGAGAAAGGGAGACAGAGTTGATGATTGTCTTTTGGATCGCTATCTTTATCGTGAGCTTGATTGTACTGGTCAAAGCATCAGGATATTTTACAGATGCAGCGGAGAAAATCGGCGTCGCTCTGGGGATGCCCGAGTTTATCGTCGGTGTCACCATTACATCCATCGGTACCTCGATGCCGGAATTAATATCATCCATATTCGCGGTGCTGGAAGATTCCTCGGAAATAGTGATCGGTAATGTGCTCGGCTCCAATATTACCAATATTTTTCTGATACTGGGTGTAGCGGCTATTGTAGGCAGAAAGCTCAGCATCAGTTACGAACTCATCCATGTCGATCTACCCTTACTCGTCGGTTCCGCCTTCTTATTGTCGGCGATGCTGTATAACGGAACGTTTACTATATATGAGGCATTGCTTTGTATCGCCGGATTTTTAATCTACGTCGCGTATGTCATCACACGCAGTGGAAGACACTCAAAAGAGGACAAGCGTAAACAGTCGCGATCGAAGGTAAGCAGACTATCATGGAAGACGTGGGCAATGCTCTTCGTGAGCGTCGTCATGGTCTATTTCGGTGCTAAATATACGATCGAATCGGTGGTAAAAATTTCGGAATTCCTGGCGATTGGTAAAGACATCATCGCAGCCAGTGCGATCGCGTTGGGGACATCGTTTCCCGAGCTCATGGTGAGTGTGACCGCGGCGAAAAAAGGGAAGCAGGAGATCGCAATTGGCAACATACTCGGTTCAAATATATTCAATTCATTTGCCGTAATGGGTATCCCCGGGCTGATCGGCAGCTTCAACGTGACAGGCGGTATGTTAACGTTCAGCCTGCCACTGCTGCTGATCGGCGCCCTGCTGGTGGCGACACTGCTCTATTTCTTTATCACTCAGGATAAAGAGATCACCCGCTGGGAAGGATGGATGCTGATCATTTTTTATTTATTTTTTCTGGGCAAGCTGTTTGCGTTATTTTAATCGACTAAACAAAGACATTGCGGTCTAAATACATATTGTCGTCCCGTCATATTCTGTGGGCGATTAACATCAGATGAACGATGCAGCGATTTAAAACACATATCGTAGGGATAATCATTTTCGTGGCGATCATCCACAGCTCTTTAACCGCGCAGACGCGACCGAAAGTCGGCCTTGCACTGAGCGGCGGAGGAGCGAAAGGATTCGCTCACATCGGCGTGCTTAAAGTTCTGGAGGAAGTCGGTATTCCCATCGACTACATCTCAGGCACGAGTATGGGCAGTATTGTCGGCGCGTTGTATGCGATCGGATACGACGCCCATCGTCTGGAAAAATTGGCCACTCGTATCGACTGGCAGGAAATACTCACCGACGATATCGACAGGCGAGATCTTTCCATGGAAGAAAAGTTATGGGATGGCCGCTACATCGGTAACTTTCCTATCCGACAGGGCGGTTTAGGGTTACCTTCAGGATTGATAGGCGGCCAAAAAATATCCGGGCTACTCTCGAACCTCACTCTATCCGTTCACCATGTTGCCAACTTCAGTGAGTTTCCGATACCTTTCTTGTGCGTGGCCACTGATCTGGGCACCGGTGAAGCCATCACGCTGGACCAGGGATATCTTCCCGATGCCCTCCGTGCCAGCATGGCGATCCCCACTGTCTTTACTCCTATCAAGATCGATGATCACTTATTCGCCGACGGCGGACTGTCACGCAATTTGCCAGCAATCGACCTGAAACGACGCGGGATGGATATCATCATCGGCGTCGATGTCAGCATCACATTGCTTGATGCGGATAGCCTGACCACATTTTTTGATATTCTGATGCAATCGATGAGCTTCTTAGAGGCAGAGTCGCGAGAAAGACAATACGATCTATGTGATATCTTGATCAAACCCGATCTGGAAAACTATACAATGTTCGATTTCGGGAAAATCCATACTCTGATCAAAATAGGCGAAGATGCAGCGCGGAAACACATAAACGAGTTGAGTGTACTCGCTGCCACGTTGAACAAAAACATCGAGAAGACCTATGATTATATACCGACTCCGGTCGATTCACTCTATATCTATCATTACGATATCGAGGGATTGGTCAAGGTATCGAAAAATTTGATCAGGGCAGAACTGGGAATTCAAACCCCTCAATGGCTGTCCGTAAGCCAGCTTGAAGACGTGATCGATAGATTGTACGGTACTCAATTTTTTGAGCGGGTGACCTACAAGGTCGTTTCCGATTCAAAGGGAACGCGACTCTTGATCCGCGTCATCGAGCGCGATGCTGATTTTGTGCGTTTCGGACTCCGATACGATTCCCAAAATAAGGCTTCTTTACTGTTTAATACAACCTTTCGAAATCTGGCACAGATGGGTTCGATTCTGGTGTTCGATTTTAAGGTCAGCGATGACCAAAAATTAACCGGTGATTATTTCATTCATACGGGTATGAAGGAATTACTGGGGATGCGCTTTCATGCAAGCTACGACCGATCGAACATCGATGTGTATCAGGAAAACAAACGGATTGCCAACGTGAGAGCATCGACCGCTATCGGTATGTTTCACATCGGTACTCTTTTTTCTAACAAATTCAGCTTATCATCCGGCTTGAAGAGGGAGCGAACATTAGTGGAACCACGTATCGCTCCGAAAGATTATCCCACTCAGGAATATACGTTCACTTCGCTCAATTCTATGTTATGGATCGATACGATGGATAAAAATGCCTTCCCCACGCAAGGTCATTATCTGTTATTCGAATCAGACATCGCGTATAAGGATTCGCATCTGTCGCACACATTCACCAGACACAGTTTGAAATGGATCGGCTATTTCAAGACATCGCAGCGACTCTCGCTAATCACGCGCGTAGAATTCGGTAATGTAAAGGGATCAGAGATCCCTCCGCATCTTCAATTTTTCTTAGGGGGAGCAGAATCCTTTCTCGGACTTAATTTTCAGGAACGAGCAGGACGCAATGTTCATATGATTCAGCTCGGTGCTCAATATGAATTTTTGACGAATCGATATGTCATCGGTCGTTGCAATATCGGAAACACATTCGATACCTGGGAGTTCTTCTATCCATTCGATGACTATGTGACCGGTGGTGGCATTACATTGGGCATGGCGACTCCTATAGGCCCCATTGAGGTCACACTGATGAGCGGCAGCCAGCGCCGCTTGCAAGGATATCTGAATATCGGTTATAAATTCTAGACCAGATTTACCCGCCAGGAGCGTTATCTAATCTGTTCCAAATTGACCCTTATGATACCGGCATTGATCCCGTCGACCATATTCATCGCCTTATACGAGAGATCGATAATGCGATCCTCACGATGAGGTCCCCTGTCATTTATCCTCACGATCACATATTTCCCGTTGCTCACATTCGTCACTTTACAGATACTTCCGAATGGCAAGGTTCGATGCGCAGCAGTCAATTTCTCCCGATCATATGCCTCACCACTGGCAGTGGATTTGCCCTGAAATTGATCGCCGTAATAAGAGGCTTTCCCCGTTTGTGTAAATAGCACCTGTGGGGAAGACTCACCTGGCTGTGATTCCGGTTCATTATTATCATCGGCAGGCGCTGTCTCGAAATTCCCCCGCGGTGCAAAAAAATCATCATCGATTGAGCGACTCGCGCATGTGAGCGTTAATAGAACCACGATCACCACAAAAATCAATACCATCTTATCATATCCATGCCGCATGTGTCCTCCTTGACTTTCTGGTTAATTTTCGAATTACTCTGTAATAACTTTTAACTCAAGATCCAGCAGCCATTTTTTCCGCCATAGTCCACCACCATAGCCCACGAGTTTGCCATCGGCGCCGATTACCCGATGACAGGGTACGACGATGACGCAGGGATTTGTCCTGTTCGCAGCGCCAACGGCCCGCACAGCTCTGGGATGACCCAGCGCCTCAGCAATCTTTTTATATGAACGTACTTCACCAAATGGGATCTTCATCACTTCTATCCATACCCGCTGTTGAAAATCCGTCCCGGATAGCTCAAGATGAACATCAAACCCCTTTCTCTGCTTTTTAAAATATTCATCCAGTTGAGTCAGGCAGTTGTCCAGATGAATATTATGCAGCGGTTCACTACGCGGGACTAACTTACTATCAACAAAGCTGATAGACCTGATCCCCCGCTCATCGGCACAAATCTGCATGCAGCCAAGCGGTGAATCATAAAATTGACAATCCATTGATTACTCCTCTGTACATTCTCAACGTCAAAATCAAGTGGTCCGCGAATGACAGCCATGATACGATTAAAATGGCCTGGCATCAGCATGATGTTTAAGAGAGTGACCAGGCAGTGGCGTGGATGACTATAAGCGTCGATTCCAACCTGATCAGAAATTAATATCCGCTTCCCCCAGGAGTGGCAAATTCGCGTCTTTAACAGAGAGAATTGGATGATCGATCGGCCAGGGAATGTTAATACTCGGGTCATTCCAAACGATTCCACGATCGTGCTCCGGAGAATAAGGTGCAGATACTTTATAGAGGAAATCGGCCTCTACACTGAGCACACAAAACCCGTGAGCGAAACCAACGGGAACATACAAGATTCGAAAATTTTGTGAAGACAGATTCACAGCGACGTAACGACCGAATGTAGCCGATCCCTTTCTGATATCCACGGCGACATCAAAGACCTCCCCACTGACGACCATGACCAATTTAGCCTGTCCCAGAGGATTTTTCTGATAATGGAGTCCCCGCAAAACCCCTCTCCTCGAGTGAGACCAGTTATCCTGAACGAACGTATCGCGCACTCCTGCCGCGGCAAATTCTGACTTACGGTAGGTCTCCATGAAAAAACCGCGATCATCTCCGACTGAATCCGGTTCGATTAAAATGACTTCCGGTATCTGCAATCGCGTAAAATTAAATCCCATGTCCTTTAATCCTCTCTGCAACATTCTGTATTCGCGTATTCATTTCACCAATAAAAAACCCGTGATGAAATAGATGATAATTATTAAATAAGTAAAATGCAAGATTTTTTTGTAGCTATTGATATTGTTATTTCATTTTCTTATATTAAAAATGTGATTTTGGAGATACGTTCATGAAGCTTAACGATGATGACAGGGATATCCTGGCCGGCTCGAAGGGAGCGGGATCGAGAAGAGCGATGCAGATATTGATATCTCTGGCAAACATCTTCGAAGCCAGAGAGCTGATTCCGATAGAATCGGCACAGATAGCGGGGGTGAGTTATCTTAATATCGGTGATGCGGGATTGGAATTTTTAACCGACTGGGCAGATCAGGAGGCGAGAGTTCGTGTCCCTTCGTTCATGAATCCCGCCGGAATCGATCGATCGCTCTGGAGGAAGATGGGTATTCCTGAGGAATTTGCACAGAAGCAGATGAAGATCATCACGACGCTGTGTCGTATGGGGGTCGAGGATACATTGACATGCACTCCATATCATATCGACAGGGTGCCGAAGATGGGAGAACACCTTGCGTGGAGTGAATCATCCGCCGTCAGCTATGCAAATTCTGTCCTCGGTGCCAGAACGAATCGCGAAGGAGGCCCTTCTGCCCTGGCCTCCGCAATCATCGGAAAGACACCCGCCTATGGATTACACCTGACGAAAAATCGACTCGCTACCCACCGATTACATGTCGAGTGTAACATAGAGACTGCGGCTGATTTTAATTTACTGGGTTATACGATCGGCAAAAATATCGGCGATGCCATACCGCTCATCGATGGGATCGATATCGATATGAATTCGTGGTACACTACGTTATGCTTAAAGGCATTCGGAGCAGCCATGGCGGCTTCCGGTTCCATTGCCTTATATCATATAAGCGGAGTGACTCCGGAGGCAAAGCGCGCGGCCGATGATATCGTAAAAGAAGATGCGGTTGAAATCATCATAGGCGATTTAGACGATGCCAGACGTTCGCTGGAACAGCACACCACGAGGCTGCAACTGGTAACGCTGGGCTGTCCGCATTCGTCATTCGACGAGTTATTCTATATTTCAAATCTACTGAAAGATGTTACCCTGAAAATACCCTTATGGATCACCACATCGGCACACGTATATCGCAAGGCAAAGGAGGACGGCATCATAGCCGATATTGAAGCGTCGGGAGCGTTAGTCATCGTGGACACATGCATGGTCGTAGCACCGTTAGAATATCTCGGTTACTCCTATATCGCCGTCGATTCGGCCAAAGCGGCATGCTATCTTCCATCTCATCAGCATGCCATTACCTATTTTGGGTCAACAGAACAGTGCATAAAATCTGCAAAAGAGGGGCGATGGATAAATTAGAAGGACGAATTATTTTCGCGGCCGATGCTGAGGGACAAATCCTTTACTCAGCGGAACCGATCGGATTTTTCGGACATGTGGATTTACATACGGGTCAAATCCTGGAGAGAAAGCATCCGCTGTATGGACAAACGATTAAGGACAAAATTTTAGTCTTTCCGAGGGCGAAAGGGAGTACAGTCGGTTCTTATACGATCTATGGATTAAAAAAGAACGGAGCAGGACCTGCAGGAATGATATTGTCGCGCTGTGAAACCATCATAGCCGTCGGCGCGATCATCGCGGAAATCGCGTGCGTCGATCGCGTGGATATCACACGACTAGCGCAAGGTGGCTATGCGCGTATTTCCGGAGGGAAAATTACATTTGAAACAACGAATATTCATTAAAATAGGCGGATCGTTTATCACCGATAAGACACAATCCGATAGCCTGAAAGAAGATCGTATCAGGCATATCGCTCGTGTCATTGCTGACACTCAGGACAGCGAACAGTATGACTTGTTGATCGCCCACGGTGCCGGGGCATATGGACACATCCAGGCACAGAACTATCAGGCGCAGCTCGGAATACATCCGACGTTCCTGTGGAGAGCGTTCTATCAAATTCGCATGGATATGATGTCGATGAACCTTCGATTCGTTGAACTAGCAGCTGAACAGGGATTAAATCTGATCACGGTTCAACCGTCAGCCATCATCAGGGCATCAAACGGGAGTATAAGATCGATATCGATGGATACGATCTCGATGTTGCTCCGTTACGGACAGATTCCCCTCGTTCATGGAGATATCGTGGTCGACGAGGTATTGGGATTTACAATCGCATCCACCGAAAATATACTTGCGGCGATCGTCGAGAAATTAAGAATCGACCGTGTGATTATGATCAGCGATGTTCCCGGTGTACTCGATACACACGGTCAGCTGATCGAACGGATAGATGAAGCGAACTTCTTTTTCATCCAGGATCATCTGCGAGGGGCACGTGGTTCTGACGTCACCGGCGGGATGAAGGAGAAAGTACACTCGTTATACACCATGATACGAAGCGGTCGTGTGAACAAGGCCTTCATCTTATCATGTGATTCAACCGAAACGGGTCTGGCCAGCGCGATAAAAGGCGAACAGGCACCAGGAACGGTTATCTGCTAATGGCATGAGGACACCACTGGTATTTATTCAGGTCGATCACGCCTTGCTCAACCCGTACTCCCTCAGCTTCGAGCAGCGCCACTTGCAGTTGGTAGCCCCCTTCG